>JAKAAG010000008.1 GCA_021797085.1 Nanobdellota archaeon | reverse complement strand
ACAAGCAGTGGTTTTTCACCGTTCACAATTTCATCAACAATATGCAACCCGGCAGGTCTTTATGTAGCAATAATAGGAGGGGGCCTACCAGATACAGCAACTTCGGCAACAATATCTAAAATCTATGTAACCTCAAATACTGGCACAACAGCTTTAACAAAAGAGTACAATCTAACTCCTATAATAATTTATCCGGGCAAAACAGCAACAATTCTAATCCCTACAGTCGCATGTAATTCTGCAGGCATAAAATATTCTTTATCAGCTAAGCTTCAGTACAGCTATTCAACTCCTGCAGGCAGCATAATAACAAATTCAACAGGTACAATAGCAGGAACTTCCTCTTCGCAACCTATAGTAAAGTATCTTCCATTGACAATAACTTCCTCAACCACAACGCCTTCGCCATTCCAGCAAATGGCAGTTATAAACATGGACAATTACAAGTCATATGCAGCTTCTAATCTTTCAAATATAGAATTTACCTATCCTAATGGCACTATAATACCTTCTTGGAGGGAGAACGGAACAAATAACACGCAAACGGTAGTTTACTGGTTAAGGTTAGGCAGCTTTACTACTGCTACAGTGGAAATGGACTTCTTTTCAACTTCTACTAACGTTCTAAATTCGGTTAATACCGGCGAAGCGCCACAGTTAACCTGTTCAAATCCAAGCGATACTGCTCAGTGTTCAACTTATGGAGAATATGACAATGGCAATGTAGTTTTTAATTACTACCAAAATTTTAAAGGTAATTCTTATCCTACGGGGTGGACTACCAATTACTCTGATACAGCTAAATATGTTCAGGTTCATAATGGGTTTACAATAGATTACAGCCCGAATGGAGTAGGGGTTGAATTTTATTATAATAAGGAAAATTTCTCTTTGCCTAATGTTCTTGATTGGAATGGTAATTATATCTCAAATCCCGCTCGTTATTGCGGATGGACAATACTAGGATGGTACAATATTACTCCAAAGTATGGGTCAAGCGCTGGATGGGCCCAATGGCAAAATTCTCCAACTTCTTGGAAATATTACCAGTATGGAAATGTTAGCCAAGCTGCCCAAGATTTTTATAATAGCACTGCATTAATAGGCGGCACAGATGTTTTTTCTCTTATCAATACCGGGACAAAAATGAGTTATTTGCTTAATTATACCTCCGAATTAAATGTGAATCCTGAAAGCATACCATTAAAGGCAATACTTTTTAGGAATGGGGGCGGTTGCGGCCCAGTTAGTGGAAGTGAAGTCAATGTAACTTGGTTAGATACAAGAACTTATCCACCTAACGGGAATATGCCTTCAGTAACAATAGGTAGCCTGTCTTAATTTAGAATTATAACTACTTTATAAATCCATATTAATAGAAACTTATTTAAATTTACCATTCTTTATACAAAAGATATGAATTCGTTAACAGTAAGCGTAATAGGTCCATATAGGTCTGGAAAGTCAACTCTTGTAAATAAGCTGCAGCAAAGGAAAGGCGCGGAGGAAGATGTCTCTTTCTTTTTCTTTAAGTATGGTGGAAAGAATGTCACTTTGATAGATACTCCCGGTGACATGGACAACCCAATTACATTAGCTTCAGTTCTAACATTATCGGATGCGATAATATTCTGCGTTTCTCCTGAAAACGGCGTGAACCTTCAAGTCGGTGAACAGATAATAATGGCAAGTTCAATAGGTATTAAACAAGGCTTAATATGCATAACAAAAGCGGACATATCCACCGCTGCCGACATAGAGAAACTGGAAAAGCAGTTGTCTGCAATAATAAAAGGAACTTCGATGGAAAACTTCGAGATAATGGTTGTTGATATAAACAATGATCAGAGTATGGCAGATATAAGGGCAAAGGTTTCTGGTTTTTCCTATGATCCAGACAATATACAGAAGCCTTTCAAAATATTGATAGACCACGCTTTTGAGTCAAAGGGCATGTCAGTCGCAGTTGGAACGATGCCAACTGGAAAGATAGGCATACACTCTGAAGGCGTAATCGCTCCAACACCCTTTACAAAAGACATTTCTATAAATTCTATCCAGATAAATCAGGAAGACGTGCAGTCTGCAGAAGCAGGAGATAGAGTAGGAGTTGCAATAAAGGGCGTGTGGCCTTGGGATTTGCCAAGAGGAGTTGAGATAAGAAAGAAAGGAAGTTTCAAAGACATAAAAGAAGGTGAGCTAACAGTAAATGTAAGCCCCTTGTACAAGCAAGAAATAAAAGATGATGTAAAGCTTAATTTAATATTGAACTGGCAAAACATTGTTGTAACTTTAAGCGCTGTAAAGCGCGAGAACGACAAGTTAACCGCTCATTTTATTGCGGATAAGAATTTTTGCTTTGACGAAAATGATAAGATGATACTCATAAACAAAGACCTTCCGATAAGATTTTTGAGGGTTGTAGGTAAAACTACGGTAATGTAAATTTTTATAATCCCCCAATAACTACTTATATTATGTCAAATGAGAACCGAGGAGATGAGATAAGAGTCGACTATAGAACAGGGACAAAAGTCATATTCTCAAGTGTACGAAACAATAAGCCTGCAGATTTTTATAATCTTTCAGAAGACAAGTGGGAATCTGATGTTTCCAAGTGTCCATTTGAATATGGGAAGGAAAGCCTGAACAAAACGATAAAACTTGTAGGGGGCGATGAGCATTCCTGGAAATTGAAAGTTATAGAAAACAAGTTTCCGATGCTTTCACCGCAATTTGATTTTGCTCCTGAGAACAGCTTTCTAAAGGAAGAACCTGCTTTTGGCTACTGCGAGGTTGTATTTGAAACGCCCTTGCACAATGTAAGGTTTTCGCAATTGCAGAGAGAGGATTATCTGCGCTGGCTAGATGCAATAATAGAAAGGGAAGAAGTACTGTATTCAAAAGACCGGATAAAATATGTGTATGCTTTTAAGAATGAAGGTCCAAGAAGCGGTGCCAGCTTATCCCATTCCCATAGCCAGATAATGGCATTTGAGGAAATACCAAAAACCATTAGGGAAGAGCAAGCAAAGATAAAGGAATTTTATGATAAAAATAAAGAGTGTTTGTATGAGTATGCTATTAACCACGAAAGAGAAAGGTTGTTAGCCGAAAATGAGAGTTTTATCGCTTTTGCGCCCTTCGGATCAAAGATGAGCTCAGAGTCGGTTATCCTGCCAAAAAGGCATTTAAATTATGTAGGCCTTTTATCCGATCAGGAGAAATCTGATTTTGTGGATATTCTTTCAGAGGTTATAAAGACGAATGACATTCTATTCGGCAAGCTTTCCTACAATTTGCTGTTCCATGAGCTAAAGTCAGACAATAGCTTCCATTTTCATGTGGAGATATATCCAAGGGTTATTACATTTGCGGCGGTAGAATTTGCAGGATTTAATACAAACCAATTGTTTCCTGAGAAATACGCCGAAATGTTTAGGGCCGCTTTAAAGTAAATCTATATTATAATTTTCCTGTACGTACTTATATACAAGATCTCTAAATTCTTTGCTATAAAATTTAAGCGAACTCTTAAATTTCTCCAAGTTCTGTTTTTCAAGGTTGTTGTCTATCCAATGTTCTATCCTGCCAAAGTCCCTGCATTTGTAAATTTTAGAATCTATAAGCAAGCCATACGCCTTTTTATTTTCTTTTTTGCATTGTAAGGACATAGCATCGGTTATATTTAATTCGTTGTCTTTTCCTTTCCCAACTTCTTTTAAGTATTTAATGCTGTCTTTATTCAATATATACACCCCTCCCCACATTACATTATACCTGTCATCAACGCTTTTTGCTGAGTCTAAAATGTAATCGTCAGGTTTTTCTATAGCTTCTTCCATTTCTATAAGCATGTCATCAAGTTTCTTGCCCCTTACAAATCCTCCTTTTTTGGCATCATCCTTTTTAACACTGTCTGCAGAAAACATTGGCCTACCATTGAAACGGCGTATTATCTCTTTTAGATAATTATTCCCATTTTCGCTTTCTATAATTAAATCTCCCAGTATAACTATGTAATTCTGCCCTTTTAATTGGTCTTCCGCAGCAAGTATTGCATCGGCAGTGCCCTTTGGCTTTTTTGTTATAGGGTCCTCTGTTTGGTATGCGATTTCTATATTTATGTCCTTTAATTCAGGATCTTTGCTTAAATTTTTCAAGTATTCATTTTGTAGCTTAAATGATCCGTTATTATCCTCATCCCTTCTAGTTACAACCACAATTTCTTTTATACCCGCTTCTGCCAGACTTTTAATATGGTGATACATTATGGGTTTGTCTGCATAGGGGAGAAATGGTTTTGGAACGTAGTTGCTAAATGGGCGAAGATGACTGCCATTTCCGGCAGCTAGAATTACGGCTTTGCCGATTCTTTCATCCGCCATAATATAAAAGCTAGATGAAATAAACTTATATTAATACTTTCTTTCTTCAATTTTGGAGCACAATCAGCCAAGAAGTATGTTTTCTGTTATCAAAGCAGGTAATTTATTTACTGTCTCTTCTTCAAAGTCGGTTTCCTTTGTTAGAAGTTCGTTTATTGTTTTTTCAGCCTCTTCTTTTGAAACCTTTCCCTCGCTTAAATCCTTGCTTATTTCTCTGTATCTTACAGAGTCTATCATCGGAAAGTTCTCATATGTTCTTATGTAAGCCATAATATCCTTTTTGTAATCTTTTTCTTCAATGTTTATAATCTCTTTCCAGAGCTTGACTTCTTTCTCAGCAGTTTCGTTGCTGTCGGAAGCATGTACTAAATTGATTCCTTTAGTTGTTCCGTACCTTCCTCTTATAGATAACGGATCGGCCTTTTCGCACATTGTCTTTCCCAACAAAGTTCTTACCTTTTCAACTACGTTATCACCACTTGCGATTATTACTGCTAGTTCAGTGGCCGACATGAAATTTACTAAATTATCATAGAAGAACTTTCCTTTATGTTCTGCATAATGTCTGTCCGCAAGGAATTCCTTTTTAGGCTTTAATATCTGGAAAAAGTTTATGTTAACTCCAAGTTCTACTATACTTTTTAATGCTCTTGCACCCGCGTATCTTCTCACCATTCCATCGGGTTTAAGTAATATCAACATTTCTTCCATGTATTCTATATTTTTTTATTAAATATAAACATTATTCCATCTAATATAAAATACATATATTAATACTACTTGTAGATAGTAAAGTATTTATATGCTTGGGTTCATATTCATCCATGGGAAAAGTATTGTCTGATTCGAAACTCGAGAAACTTCTTAAAAAAGGTACTTTGGAGTTTTATCCAAAAGTAGAAAAACAGCAAATAAAGCCCGCATCCATTGATTTAAGATTAGGCAGGGTATACGATGAATTTGGAAATGAACTTAATACGGATTCTGAGGGATGGTATCATTTAATACCTAAAACAAAGTATTACGTAGAAACCTTGGAACGTGTAAGGACAGATTCAAATAAAAATTATAGTTTTTACATAATACCCAGAAGCTCCTTTTCTCGTGCTTTAATAAATATTTCTCCAACTGACGGAAATTATTCTATGAGAGAGTTAACAAAACCTGAAAATATAAAATGCTCTCTTGAAAATGGGCCCTTTAACATTAACGTTAGAAGGGGCGATACTATAGTACAATTAGTTGTTATAAAGGGCAGTAATAACCCTGCAAGGAGTTTTTATTTTCAAGGTAGAGAAATGCGCCATCCATTAGCCAATAAGGCAGTTGCACCTGCGAATGGCGTTAGAGATGATGAGCTGTTTTTAAATATTCCAATTGATTGTGTTGTTGATAAAAACACGCCTATTAAATACATCTCTGATGGCAGATTGAATTACTCAGATGCAAAACATGCTGCAATAGTTTATAGTACAGATTATGGTTCAAAGATAAATGTTAGCTACGTTGATCCTGGTTATTCCGGAACTTTATTTGGTCTGTTTATGACAGGCGGTTCGCCCCAGAAGATAAATTTGAAGGGTAAGCTTCTAAAAATTCAAGAGTATGAAATCCATGGAAAAGTAAAAAAAGATTATAATAAATCAGATTCTCATTACAAGTAAATTCAAACAGGTAAATTTATTAGCTATTAACTTCATTAAAGTACATTTGAAGGTGGAAAGATATGAGATCTCCGATATGCGCATTTTTAGGACATGTAGATGCAGGAAAAACCAGTATAATGGATGCTATAAGAGACACAATGAATGCATATAAGGAAACGGGTGGACTTACCCAAAATATCGGTTCAACAGAAGTGCCAACAGACAGAATAAAGGGGATAGCAAGCGATCTTCTCTCCAAGTTCAATATAAACATAAAGGTTCCGAGCATAATATTCATTGACTCTCCTGGCCATGAAGCCTTTGTCACATTAAGGAAAAGGGGGGCATCAATTGCTGATATAGCAATATTAACTGTGGATATAACGGAAGGCATACAAAATCAAACAATAGAATCGATTGAGATATTGAAGTCCTATAAGACGCCTTTTTTAATAGCTCTCACTAAGATAGATACGATAAGGGGATTCTACAAGATTGAGAACAGTTCCTTCATTGATTTTATATCGAAACAGAATCAGGAGTATGCACAGAAACTTGATGAAAAAGTATACAACATTATCTCTGACTTTTCAAACTACGGTTTTCAGGCAGAGAGATATGACAGGGTTAAGGAGTTTACAAAGGAGATAGCGGTTGTGCCATTGTCATCCATCAATAGAATAGGGATAAAAGACCTGATAGTAATGATAATAGGCTTAAGTCAAAGATACTTGGAACTTGAAAAGCAGGAATCAAATAGTGCAGCAATACTTGAGGAAAAGAACATAAAAGGACTTGGAAAAGTATATGATGCAATTGTTTATTCTGGAAAGATATCAGTTGGTGATTCAGTGATAGTGCAAACTCCAGACGGCCCAGCTGAAAACAAGATAAAGGGAATTATGCGTCTTATCCCCCTGGAAGAAAGCCGGGAGAATTTTGGTAAATACGAAAGCCTTTCATCTATTGAAGCAACTGCTCCTATAAGGCTTATTCTACGTGAACCAAATGCAATGATAGGAACTTCTATACTCGTTTTTTCATCGGAAGAGGAAAAGAAGAAAATAATAGAAGACATAAACGCAGAAAATGTTGGACAAAACAACGATGAAACCAAAGGGTTAGTAGTGTGCGCGGATTCCCTAGGGAGTATAGATGCTATAAAAAATATAGCGAGTTCCTTTGGAATAGAGGTTGGGAAAACAAAGATAGGCGAGCCGTCAAAGACAGATATAACGACTGCAAGCATAAATGGCGGTGCACTGATGTGCTTTAACGTTCCCATATCAAGACAGACAGAAAGCATAGCTGAAGAATACAGTGTAAAGATTATAAGTGCAAATTCAATATACACTTTGTTTGATAGTTACAATGAATTTAAGAGAGAATTAAATAACATGAATCTAGAGAAAAAACTTGAAAGGCTGAAACTTCCATCAAAGTTTGTTTTTATAAAGGGAAACATATTCCGCCGTTCAAACCCCTGCGTGTTTGGGGTCGAAGTATTAGCAGGAGAGATACGACCGAATTACCCCGTTATAAATTCAAAAGGAGAAAGAATAGGCAGGATTTTAGACATAGAATCAGATAAAATGAAGCTTAACAAGGCAGTAAAGGGGGAGAAGGTCGCAATCAGCATAGATGACGCAGTTTATGGCAGAAACATAATTGATGGAGACGTTCTTTATACTGACATAAGCATGCCTGATGTTATGAAGTTTGATGATGTCTCCTCAGAACTTGCAGATGACTATAAAGAAGCACTATCCGAAACAAGGAAAATCAAAGGAATTTAAGGCCAATTTTTAATTGCTTTGTCATACAGGTCCATGCTGTCGCATGGTAACCATTTTCCTGCATAGATAAAGCCATCAATTATCTTTTTCTCGGCTACCTGCTCGAATATTTTTGATATATTCGATTCACCCTGCGGTATAAAGCTTAGAAATGCAGGGTTGATGACATAGATTCCCGCGTTTACAAGGTGGGATACTTGCTCAGTTTTTGGCTTTTCTATAAATTTTACTATTTTGTTTCCTTCCATTTCAACTACTCCAAATTGGGAAACATCGTCCTGTGGAACCAATGCAATAGTTGCCATCGCTTTCTCTTTCTTGTGGAATTCATATATCTTATTTAAATCAAAATCAAACAGGTTATCACCGTTCAGAACAATGAAATCATCATGGAAAATGTTTTGATTCTTTTTTATTGCACCACCCGTGCCCATTGGAGTAGTTTCCTCCGAATACCTTATCCTTACGCCGAATTTGCTTCCATCTCCAAAGTACTCTTTGATCTTGCTGCCCAGATAACCTATAGATATTATTATGTCTATAAACTCCGCTTTTTTAAGCTGCTCCATTATGTGTTCAAGTATGGGCCTTCCATTAACAGGCATCATTGGTTTTGGTATTTCATATGTAAGCGGCCTTAATCTGGTACCGGAACCTCCTGCCAGAATCAAAGCTATCTTGTTTTTGTTTGGTTCAAAATGCTCCTTTATTAACCGTTCTATTGCTATGGATCTGTTAGGTATATTTATTCCATCTATGGTTTTGTCTATCTTTTCAAGCGTTTTCTCATTTATAGTTATTGTTATCCTTTTCTTCATATGAAGTATTACTTTGTATTATTTATAAACTTTTTTCTAGGATCAAAGACACTGCTTCTTCCAAGTTTTTCATAAATCTTTTTTCATCGTATCTTGTGGAGTTCTCTGCTCCTTTCCTCAATTTTGTGTACAGCTTTTTATCCAGTACTCTGTTAAGCGCGTCGGCTATACTTCTTTCATCCGCATTTACAAGCAGACCGTTTTGTTCGTTTTTTATAAATTCCTTAGGTCCGCCCTCGTTTACTGATATAACTGGCTTTCCGTATGAAAGTGATTCCAGAGGAGTAAAACCCGTGTCTTCATTTATTGCTAGGAATAAAGTGACGTAGCATTTTTTGTAAAGGTTAGAGAGTTCCTTTTCCGATAGATTTTCAATTATTGTTATATTTTTTCCTTCAAATTTCTTTAAGCTTTCGAAATAAACTCTGTCTTCAACAAACCCTCCTAAAACAAGC
Source organism: Nanobdellota archaeon (assembly GCA_021797085.1). Taxonomy (GTDB): domain Archaea; phylum Nanobdellota; class Nanobdellia; order Parvarchaeales; family Parvarchaeaceae; genus Parvarchaeum; species Parvarchaeum tengchongense. The sequence continues at coordinate 30,073 of JAKAAG010000008.1, read as the reverse complement.
TTAAAGCCTTTACTAGGCATTTCCGACAGGTTAAATGATTTTATAGCAAGTTCTTGTCTTTTGTACTTTATGAATCTACTCGGATAGAAGATTATCTTCTCAGTTTTTGCCTTTTTGTTTATCTTTGGGTAGTTTGCTTGGGGCCCAAGATTAAATATCTTTTCCTGATCCATTAGTCCGTAATTTATCAGCCTTTCCTTTACTTCATTGCTGAATACCATTGCATAGTCTATTCTTCTCCAAGCCGATTTTTCAAGCATTTTGTAAATGGACACAGCAAAAGGCAGAATCAACCTGTTTTTAATGCTTTCATTCTTGTAATAATCATACATAGTATGCGCAACCCTCAAGGGGGTGTGGCAAAGTGCTACGGTGTTTTTGTGCTTGTTCCGGAAAGTTATAAGTTCTGCAATTCCTGCCGTTGAAATGAGAAATATATCATACCCATCCAGATTTGGTATTTTCGTTGAAATGATTGATTTGAAAAGGCCAACCCCTCTTCCAATAAATCCATTAGGTTTTGAATCTCCGATAACTTTAACGTTGTATTTTTTGAAATCGTCAAAAGTGTTTTCAGAGTCATAAAAAAAAGTGAAAATAGTCGTTTGATAATTTTTGTCCCCTGCAATCCTTAGGATAGCTCTTTCAACTCCCCCTTTGCTTTTTATCCAGGGGATGAATATTGCTATTTTTATTTTGTTGTTGGATACCATTCAATATTTAATACTTAAATGACCAATATTAATATTTATGTCCAATCTTAGAAAAGGCCAGTATTCAACAGAATACGTAATAGTAATAGGCATCGGTATAAGCATTATCGCCGCGTTTGTAGTATATGTTATGCTTTTTTATGGCTCATTTGCTTTGAGTTCCTCGGCTAGCCAGATAACAACCACTGCAAACAATCTTGCAAATGAAGTTAATTACGTGGCTTCACAGGGCCCAGGGTCCATGCAGACATTTCCAGTTACCGTTTCTTTGCTTCAGCCACAATATTCCTTCTTTTGCGGTGACATAATAAAGCTGCAGACTACTACCGAACTCGGCGTGTCAAAACCTGCGGAAAATGTATCAGGAATGCTTCCTTTATCCGGAGGAACTTTTGATGCATTTGTAAAGGGTGAAAATGGCAGTGCTATAATAGGTCTTGATTTTTCAGTAGCATATATTCAGCAATCCTATGCCATGTCCTCAAACACTCTTTTTTATAAGTTGCGTTTTTATAATTATTCCGGTGGCTTAAAAAGCTCATCTTTTAATCTAACTGTTTTTTCTGCAGGAGAACAATATATAACTAGTGTTACTGGTTCAACTTCTACTACTGACATAGGTTATGCTTCCGGAACCGTTACTCTGCCGTCAAGTGCACCGAATCGTTATATTGTGGAGATTTACCCAAATAATTCGGGCGATTATTCATCTACGTGTATAAATGTTCCCTGATCCGCAAGGTCTTTTCTGTTGTATTTTTTAGAATCCTTGTATAAGTGCATTGCTCCATCAAAAAGCTTAATAAGACAAAAAGTTAGTACGTAAATAATATAAAAATATGCTAAACCGGAAAAACATTATCTGGCCAGAATGGAGAATTAGGCTTTTGAAACGACTTGATATGGTGCTTATCATTTTTGAATTAGTTTTAAGCGCGATATTTATCTTATTTTCATATTTCATGAATAGATTATATTTTAAGGGGGTAGGTATTGGCTTACTGATTGCAGGGATTACAAGTATTATAGCATACCTATTCAAAGTAAAGGCTCCGAAGAATATTGTTCATGAGTGATTCTAAACAAATTTTATTGGTAAATTACTGTAAAGCGAAAGCTTTAAATACTAGTTAGTATCTTACTATATAAATCTTATGAAAGTGGTTACAAGCAAGTATAATATTAAATGTCCTTCCTGTGGAAGTGATGCAGTTATATATGACAAGACTACTGGTGAGTTAGTCTGTCAGAACTGTGGATATGTAATAGAGAGCGATACGATAGATTACGGAAGGGAATGGCGTTCTTTTGAAGACGAAAGAGATGAAGGAAAGGGAAGAATGGGTTCTCCATTAAGTTATGCAAAATATGATAAAGGTACAAGCACTGTTATAGGAAAGGCAAGTGAGTCTATAAAACTTTCTAATGCAAATAGGAGAACTTTCTATAAATTAAGAAAGTGGCAGCCCAGAATCTCAACTGCATATGAGAGGAATTTAAAGTTTGCACTTACAGAATTAAGGCACGCAAGCAATCGTTTACATGTTTCAAATATAATCCAAGAAGAAGCTGCAAAGATGTACAGAGAAGCTATAACAAGAAGATTGGTAAGGGGCAGGTCAATGGAAAGTGTCATTGCAGGAGCACTTTACGCTGCTGCAAGGAAACACAATAGACCTATAACATTGGATGAAATCTCAGATACATTTGAAGTCGAAAGAAAAGAGGTTGGAAAGGCCTATAGACTGCTTTGCAGAGAACTTGGAATTAAAATACTTCCAACATCGCCAAGTGATTACATCTACAAATTCGCTTCTGAATTGGGAGTTTCGAATAAAACTGTTTCAGACGCAGTAAAACTGCTTAAAGAAGCAGAGGATAAAGGGCTTACTAGCGGGAAGGGTCCAATGGGCATAGCAGCGGCAGTGCTTTATGTTGCGACTCTAATAAACAAGGAAAAGAAGACACAGAGGGACGCTGCGAAGGCTGCTGGTATCACCGAAGTCACGATAAGAAATAGGTACAAAGAGCTTTACAGGGTCTTAAACCTTAAGGAAAGGTTCAAGATAGATGATTAATCCTTTATAACTAAAAACCTTATTAAGCATTTGCACCCCTTTTTATTAGTATGGATTTTTTTAAAGAGGGCAAAGTTGGGTTTTTTGCAGAAGACAAACAACTTAAAAAAGCAGAAGTGTTTTTTAACCCTAAAAGGAAGTTCGATAGGGACCTTAATGTTCTCCTAGTTTCCTCTTTAATGCATGAAAATTCTGCAGGTTTGGAACTTTTTTCAGGCAGTGGCATTAGGGGTTTAAGGTTATGCATTGAAACAGGAAAGTTTTCTTCATTTAACTTCAATGACATAAAATCCAAGGAAATCATAGAACGGAACTTACAAATAAACAAGAAGAAACTTTTTGGAATTGATAAGATTGTAACAAGCTTCGATTCAGTATCATTCAAAACAAGCAAAAAATACGATTACATAGACATAGATCCATTCGGCTCTCCAGTTTTTTATCTTGATTCTGCTTTGGAATTGCTTAAGAAGGGGGGCATACTGGCTGTGAGCGCAACTGATACAGCAGCGCTTATGGGCAGTGCACAAAAGGCATGCCAGCGTAAATATAACTCAGTTTCGCTTAAGACAGCATACAGCAATGAAATTGGAATACGAATACTTATAAAGAAGGTTTTTGAAACCGCTGCAAAGCACTCCATTACTCTTCTTCCGCTGCTTTTCAATTTTGAAGGTAACTTCATAAGAGTCTACTTTATGTCAACGACTTCTAAAATGAAAGCCAGTGTTGGTTATGCATATCAATGCAGCAAGTGCCCTGCAAGGCAGATTAATTATGGGGTTAGATGTAGATACTGCGGTTCTAAAATGCACAAGATAGGGAAGCTGTGGCTTGGGCCTTTATACAGTAAAAGACATGTAAATGTTATGCTTTCCGTGATAAAAGAAAACAAAATTGGCTTGTCAGCAGATTCCCTTGTAAAATTGTCAGACTACCTTACGGCGGTTTCAAATGAATTAGATGTTTTCTCTTACTACACTACAAGTCAGATTTCTTCATTTTTGAAACAACCTGAATTGCCAATATCAAAGTTCAAAGACAGAACAGTGTTATCACCGAAAGGCTTTAGGATAACTGGCAGCTTCCAAGATCTTTTAGATGCTGTGGATTTGAAATAAACTAAGAAAGCTTTATCTCCTGATTCATTGCTTGGCCCGGAAGGCCTCTCCTGAATCTTATTACAACTTTTCCTCTTCCACCATGAGCTTTAACTATGACGCCTTTTATTGATGACTTGGAGAACGCAATCTCAACCTTTTTTCCTATGAATTTTTTTGCTTCTTCTCTGCTGTTTACTTTGTCTATGCTTGCTATTGCTTGGTTTACTTTTTGCGTCTTTCTTCCCCTTCTGTATGATAAAAGTTTTGCCATATCACTCCTCCTTTTGTAGATATTTGTCCTTTATTTCCTTATCAGTTTGCTTTAATAAATCTTTGTCTATCACTGGTTTTGTCTCCCCTTTCTTTTCCCTGAGCTTTTCTATTATAGAGGTTATTTTCTCTACAATGTATTTGCTATCTTTTAGCTTTTTGTCGAATTCCTCACCAGTGATTTCCTTGACTTCCCCATGGTCTATTTTCTTGAACCATTTTACTACCTCATCGACCTTTTCTACATCTTCATGCGTAAGCACTTTTTCCTTCTCTACTGCTATGTCTTCCAATTCCTTAGCAACCTGTTTTGGAACAGGTGGCAGATACCCATATTCCATCAATAAAGCCTGGCCAGCCGCAACTACAGAATTGTAAAGATCCAAACTTAGCTTTGTAGTTAATACATTTTCTGCAAGCATTATTAGCCCCTCCGCATTTTCCACGTTGGCGTTTATTGATTCTATTGTAGGTATTATGTTTCCTGTTTTGTACAGCATCTGTATTGGAACAAAGAAACCAGTGTCATAGACCGCTACGCCGTCTCTTAACAAGGTAAGTATAACAGGATTTGGTTTTATTATTGAACCCCAGAATTCAGAAAGAGGGTATGCTTGTGCATGTATCTTATCTGAAAAATCCCTTGCTATTTCAGCCATCTTTGCGAATAACCGGTCTCTTAGTTGTTCAAGTGTGAATTTTTGTATATCAGTATCATCTACTATGAATGCAACATCTATATCAGAAGTGCTTGTCATACCTGTTTTTGTTTTTGAGCTGCCAAATATTACAATTGATTTTATGTACCTTCTGAAAAGGCTCAAAACTCTTAAAAAATATGCCCTTATGGAGTTTGCGTCTTTAGAGGGAAGGACCTTATTTAAGACATCAAAGGATAAACCTGCAAGCTGTCCCGGAGGCTCAACCGACTCTGCGTTTTCGCCTTCACCGATCTCAAGACCTATAAATGAGCCCATGTAATCTACTCTTTCATTAAGTTCGTCTATTTTAGACGAAAGTGCGTCTATTGTCGAAAAAAGCTTGTTTAAAGTTGCTTCTATCGGATTTATGTTCTCTGTTTGATGCATAGTACCTCCATTTATGTGATTATGACTCTGATTATTTATAAGTCTTTGCTAATTTTTCCAGTTTATCAGTTTTTTGGCATAAAATAGCATGTTTTCTTCATAACGCGCAATTTTTATATATAACATTATTTAAATTAGCAGTATCTAATAAGATTTATGAACATACGGGAGATAAGCGAGATAGCAAAGAAGTTTAATGACTCAAAAACAGACGTTAACTATGTACAGAAATGGATAAATGAACTGGAAGCAAGGGCCTCTAGCAGCGACTCTCACTACAGAGGGGAGATTGATTTCAGGTATGCCTCTGGTGAGGAGATTCCAAATCCAGGGTTCGTTGGTAATCCCGAAGGTTACAAGTTTACAAAGGACATATACAAAAGATACCATTTTCAGCCGGAGTACTACTCTGTTATGCAGATGTTCGGGGCATTAGGTTACAGATCGATAAGGACGGCAGAATCAGTGGACCCATCTTCTTTGTCTAGTTTGATGAACATGGTTTTTGAGAAAAGGAAGAATCTTGAAGACAGGGTAATGCAGCTTCTTGGAAACATAAACACGGTTTTGAAATCGCTTATAGCCATAATATACGAGCTTAAGGAACTTGAAAGGAACCTGTATTTGTATGATGAGTTAAAAGACACGGATAAGGACAAAGCGGAAGCAGCAGAACTCGCATTAAAGAGAGTTTTTTTGGACAATGTTGATTCAAGAAAGGGAGGAGCGAGCCTTTCCGCGCTTTCAAGATCTCCGACGCAAAGCCAAGGGGGTCCAGGATTTATTGACATAATGTCGGTTTTCTACCAAGTCAAAAGTCTGAAGGATGTGCAGAATATTGACAGGAATGAGCAGTATAAAAACATACTGAAGAACAGGTACATTGAATATGAAAAATGGAAGGAAATAAATGGCAATGACCTTAAAAACAGGAAAAGCATGCTTCTGCAGTACCTTAAGAGCCAGATGGGTTCGTTTAACCTATATGTTGATTGGTGCTCAACTTATCTTTCGCTGCTTGCAAAGATGGGCCTAAAAACGGCTAAAAGTGCAGACAGATACATAGAAGGTGCAAGCAAGCCGGACATATTTGAGAATGAAAGCTTTTCTGTTACAGCTGTCGGGAGCAAACCAATATATGCAAAGGAGTATGATGCAGAGTATGTTAGGCTGTTTAAAAACAAAGGCCCGGAAATACCCATAAAGGTCGAGCCTAAAAGCATAGCCGGCAATCTCATATCGAGGGGATACGAAGAGAATAAAAGATCTTTCATTTATGACAGGATTAGAAAGTACGGGCCACTGGTAATATTAGCAATAAAGTTGAAGATGGACTTTAAGGAAAAGCCAAGCAAGGAAGCTATTCAGCCCCCTTACGAAGGAACAATATACTTCAACATGTTCCCATATTGCTTTACACCCGAGGAATATTATCTTTACAAGAAGGCGCACATTGCAAATATACAGAAAACAGTGTTTGCCGCTGTTGATCAGGCCATTTTTCGTTCTCTCAGCGTTATCCAAGCAGATTTGGACAAATACGTCAAAGAAGCGGATGAAGAAGAGGAAAAGAGGAAAAAAGAGAAGAAACCACAAAAGGACTATGCCTTTATGGACATTTATAGGGCGTTTAAGGACGATTTTTCTGGTATTTCAAAATCATTCTCTTCTATTTCATCCACTGAAAGGCACAAAGCAAGCCTTTCCGGAGAGCAGGCCGAGATATATGAAATGCTTGTCAACGTAAAGCGCTTTACACCATCAGACATCAGGAGGGCGCTTGAGATGGGTTTGTTTATTGCCGATAAAGATGCAGCATACATATATGACGAGTCTAAGAGAAGGGCAGGACTTCTGAACTGGAAGCCGCCTTTTTCGGTGAATTGATTATGAACAGTAAGGGACAGATGCCTATAACCGAGATAATAGCGATAATACTGGCAATTATAGTCTTGTTTGCAGGCATAATAATAGGTTTAATATTCACAGGGGCAGGCTCAACAATCGCAAAGGATATGACGAGCGTTTTTTCATTTAGTTGGCTTTACGGCAAGGGTATATGAATAATAAAGGCGTTGTAAGCGGCGTTTTCCTGTACATAATTTTGATAATTGTGGGAATCCTACTTATTATTATCTTTTTGGAGATTTTTACGCCGTACAAGTTTACGAATCTTTTTAAGGTATTCATATCAAAGTCAAACAGTTTGAACGTGAGCGGTTATGAATAATAAAGGAGTGGAGAGCTACATACTGCTTATAATAATAACGTTGATAGTTCTCATACTGATAATAATCTTCTATCTTTTTTTGTTTTCACCAAGCACCATACACAAACTTATACCGACAGTTCCGAACATATAGCATGGAATCTGTCTGGTTTTATGTCATAGCCGTTATTCTGGGGATAACGTTGCTTTTAGTTTATTTGTTTTTGGTGGGCCCCTCCGCGCTCTCTAAGGACATATCTGGCTTTTTTTCAGGGATAAGCTCCTCAATAATGGCAGGCTTCAAGAATGCGTATTAACATTTTTATACTTTCGACAGCTATTAGGGATTATGATCACTTACAGCGAATTTCTAAGAATAAGAAGGCAGGAGCAGGAAGACAACAGGACACTGACAAAGTTCAATGATGAAATGCTTGAAGAGATGAAGGAATACATAGCCATAAACAAGAACTCGTTGGAAGAAGCAAAGAAAATGAACGATGAGAAAAAATCGGAGGAGATATCAACACAGATAAAAAACGCAATCTCAACATTAGAGCAGATAATAAACTTAAGAATGCTTAAAATCGCGGGAATGGCAATACTGGATGTTGACAGCGAGCAGGCAAAGACAAACATGCTTTCCAAGGAGATAATATTTTTTGACAACCTACTTAATCTTTCCAAGCAGTACAAATCAGGGATAATAACAGAAGTAAAATCAATAGAACCAAAGAAACTGCAGAAAGTAGAGAGCAATGACAGTGAAAGCGAAAAAGTCGTCATAAAGATACTCTCTGATATACCTAAATTTGTTTGGAGAAATGATAAATCATACGGGCCTTTTAGTTTCCCGAATGTGATAGAAATAGATAAGGATGTAGCGCAGATACTGATAAAAAGCGGAAAAGCAGAGAGTGTGTAAATGACCCTTTTCAAGGAAAAGATAGAAGACAGAGAATATCAAAACAAGATCTTTGAGACCGCAAAAACAGGTAACACACTTGTCGTATTGCCAACCGGCCTTGGAAAAACGATAATAAGCGCGATGCTTGTTGATTATAGGTTAGAGAAATACCCTTCTTCCAAGATTCTCTTTCTAGCACCTACAAAACCACTTGCAAACCAGCATTACAGGACGTTTTCTTCATTGCTTGCAGTTTCTCAGGGAATTGCAAGCGGCTCAGTATCAAGCAGTAAAAGGAGTGAAATATACCAGGAAGCACAGCTGATATTTGCAACCCCCCAAACAATAGAGAATGACATGAGCAAGAAAATCATAGATTTCTCTAATTTCAGCCTGCTTATAGTTGATGAAGCCCACCACACAATAGGAAATTACTCCTATGTAAAGATAGCAAAGACCTATTCAGAGCAGTCTTTTCACCCGCTCATACTTGGCTTAACCGCTTCCCCCGCATCAGACCGGGAAAAGATAAAAACAATATGCAGTAACCTGCAGATAAGCAACGTTGAAATAAGATCGGATGATGATCCAGATGTTATTCCATACATACAGAAAAAAGACATAGAAGAGATAAAGGTTAACCTTCCACAGGAGATGCTTGAACTTGCCAACAGCTTAAAGCTGCTTATAAGCGAATCAACAAGCGAATTACAGGAAATCGGCCTTCTGAAAAACGTGCAGAAAGCCAGAATAAATAGGGTTACTATTCTGATGCTCCAGAAGAGCCTTCAAAGGCAGATGTTCAGCGGAAAAAGAACATATTACCTTATCAGAGGGATAATATTGACTTCAAAGATTTTGAAGCTTTACCATGCTTATAACCTTTTGTCAACACAGAGTCTTGCTGCGTTTTTGAACTTTCTGGAAAAAATACAAAATGGAAAGGCAAAGACTGACAAGGAGCTCTCTTCAAATAAGAGGTTCATCGAAATAAAGGAAAGAACACAAGAGCTGTTGGACAGCGGTATGGAGCACCCAAAGCTTAAGCAGCTTCAAATTATATTTAGAAACCATTTCAATGAATCAAAAAAAGCCATAGTGTTCGCGCAGTATAGGGACACTGTGGACGTTATATACAATAGTATATCAAGGATACCCGGAGTAAGACCGATAAAATTTATTGGCCAGGGAAAAGGGGGTTTGTCGCAGAAAGAGCAGGTGAACATAATACGAGATTTTGAATCCGGAGTGTACAATGTGCTTGTTTCAACAAGTGTTAGTGAAGAGGGGATGTCGATAAAAGGCGTTGACCTTGCAGTGTTTTATGAGACGATACCAAGTGCGATAAGAAACATTCAACGCAGGGGAAGAGTAGGCAGGTTCTCTGCAGGGAGAATATTCATACTTATCACAATAGGAACAAACGATGAGGGCTATTATTGGATTTCGAAAAGGAGAGAGAAGAGCATGAAGAAGATAATAAAAAACATAAAGGAAAACCCAGATACAATAAAGCAGGATGGAACATTGCATCCTTTTATCTAACTGCCGAAGATTTCAGTTTCACACGTTCCGCCTGCCGAGTACTTCACTCCATCTATGGAAACATTGCTTCCGGACGTGTTTCCTATGATGACTGTGTTTATGCTGGGATTCACGATAGTTAAATCAGTTGAAAAGGAGTCTATGCCAGCAGTGTAATTGCCTATAACTGATAATGATGGACTTTTAGCAGTATTGCTTGCGAATACCTTGTAAAGTAATCCCGGGCTGCCGTCTGATACCGTTATTTTAAAGGTGTTAGGTTTAGAAGCAGTGCTTACATTTGTGACATTTGCGGAGCACGGTACCGGAGAGCCGCTCCCGCTTGTTATTACCCCCGAAGGGAAAATAGCAAAATGGAAGACAGAACTAGCAATTACTACACCTATCACTAAAAATGAGATAAGCAGTATAACAACTATGAAATACTCTACTGCACTTGCACCTTTCACTTTGTTACTGCGCATATGTAAATTAAATTCCTCCCTAAAAAGTTTGGCTTTGATATGCCTATTTCTTGAGGCACAGAAGTAAAGAAGTAGAATAAAGACTGCGCACATTGTTCTAAGCCTGTAGCATATAAAGATGAATAAGCAAGCTTTGCTGTGTATGTAAGTGCATTTGGTGCAATATCATCTTTGCATATTGTGTTGTTAAAGCATTCCGATGCTCCAAATCCCGCAAGTACAGCTCCAGCTACTAATCCAGGGTTTGAAGGCGCAAGAATCCTTGCTCCTATTCCAGATGCGATTGCCCTTGAACATTCATATTCTATCCCAGCAGTAGGGTAATTGTTAAGGAAAGTAGCTGGCTCGCATTCACTTGGCAGGCTTATTGAGTTTGGCGGAAGTCTTGTTCCAACCAGCGAATTGAGGTAAACTATGTATATTTGCGCCTTGTTTATTGATTTGCTGCTGTTTGGTAGAACAAATCCGCTTTGGCTAGGGTTGCTCACGTTTTTATAGCTGAATATTACGTTGTCACCCGGTTTTAGATAATCTGCATATGATTCGTTTATTATTGACGTGCTTTTTACAGGTTCCGTCAATACGCAAGAGGAGGGAGATTCGTATGAAGCAGTTGTAGGGTCATAACCTACAGTACAGTTGTTTCCATTACAGAAGTTTGTGTATAAATCCGTGCATGAAGCAGTGTTTCCGCTGGGAGTTGTACAAGTTCCCTTCGTAGTGTTGAAAGAGCAGCCCTGCGATGCCTCGCAAAGATAGCTGGAAAGGTTCATTGCAGCCGTTGGTGGCTTTGACCCATTCAAAGGTATATACTTTGTTGTGTATCCTTGTGTAAAAGGTGTATATCCAGATTGGCTTCTGCAATTGAAATAATTTAATGATTGTGCCTCACACAGACTAGGGTCATTTAAATCACACGAATAGCCATTTAGATTTGAGCTTGTCAATGGATCAGAACAGGATTGGACGGCCGTATGATTAAGACAGCTTACTTCCGTTGTATAAGCATTTGTTTCAAGGTAATTGGTAAGGTTATTTATAGTCATGTTCTGGTTTGTATTGACATCGATAACTGAGCAGGTTGCAGGCGAATTAGTTAGTACGGTGAGTCCTTGATTTGCGCCATACTGATTCCAGCAGCTTGTCAGGTCAGTTGCTACGGTTGAAAATACCTGCGAAGGCTGGGAGCCAGGTCCATATCCGGAGGTTGAAGTTGTGCAGCCGAAAAGCGGCGGCGCTATCCCTATAGCTTTAAGTGTACTGCTTAAACAGAAGAAATTTGATACACACAGGCCATTGTAATAAAAATTAGTGAATTCAGAGCTTACATAGCAGATACTGCTGTTTGATAGGTTGACTCCAACTAACAGAAGATAGCCTGCAATGGCTACTATCACTATTATGAATATTACCGCCAAAACTATGAATATGAAGCTCTCTCCAGGTGTCTCTGCCATTAATTAAGTAGTGTTTTTATGCAATAAATTAATATCCAAGTTTATATTTTAGGGAAAAAGCATTACTGACCTGGTATGCATACGAATACCCTGCTTTGGCTGTATACCATATAATTGCTGAGTTTTCCACATAAGGGTACATAGTAATCGCAGCCACTATCTTCGTTTACAATGTTTAAAGATGGGTTCCCGTTGCTAAGTGAGCTCACTGTTTCCCTGGTTTGGTTTGTAGTCTCATTCGAATATGTACATATAGATAAGTCATTTATTGCGGGCTGCTGGTATTGAGCAGTGTACTCGCATTGCTCTTTGAAGCTTACTTCGCAGTTTTTAATTCCGCCAGAAGGGTAGCCAAAGTAAGTAACTGTATAACTGGAATTCGAAAGCTTGTCAGATGGCTTTATATATGCTGCATTTCCATTGCTTCCATTTGTTATAAATACCATTTGCAGAGGATAGCTTCCGTTGTAATTGCTGTCGATATAACTTATTATGGCAGAATAATTTACGTTATTGCTTTGGCTTATCAAAGCGCCTTTGTAGCAGTTAAATATCTGATTTATATTTTTAGCAGAAAGGATCTGTGATCCTATCCCTGCATTTCCTCCAGAAAATAAACTGAAGCAAGAGGACGCTTCAGTATAAAATGAGGATGCAAAGTCAGCAGCTGCCTTTTCATTCACGTTTGTAGTCTGCAAGCAGTCCTTTTGCACCTGTGCAGATTGCGTTGGGCTTACAACTACGTTTGAAAAGCCGAAGAATGAAGTTACCCCTGTAAAGGGAGCTAAAAAGCTGTTGACTATCTTGTACTGGGTAAATGCAGTAAAGCAGCTTATCCCGAAGTTAAGGGTGCCGAAGGAAGTTATTATGGAAAAGGAAACAACTGAAAGTATTATCCCCGCTATTATAACAAATATAACAAAAACTATTGTTAATAATATCCCCTCTTCCATTTTATGACCCTCCCCCCAGAAGATTTCCGAAATATGAGAATGGAGAGCTGCTGTGCGAGCCGGCGTAAAAAAGTATTACGACAAGGCCTATGACCGCAAGGGCGGTTATTATGACCAGTATTATCCAGATAAGACGCCATTCTACGCTTCCTTTTTTATCCATATCACTGAGCTACGCATGCTGGGCAGTAAGGCCCGTCCCCCGATATGCATGCTGTAACGTTTATTGCACAATTTTGTATGTCCGTAGCGTTATTGGCCACGATAGTGCTTTCCGAACAACTAAATAAATCAGCAGTATTTGTAGGCGAAACAACGCTGCATGCGCTAGTTATGTTGGCAGGAGGGCTTGCTATGCATGCTTGAACTGCAGATTCGCTGCCCTGACCATTTGTCCAAAGATCATAGTAACACCAATGTCTTATGCATGTTTGCTCGGCCGTTGCCGCATTATAACAGGCATTTTCATCATAGCATCTGAAAAGTGGCGTACCCTCCATTCTGTTTGCATATCCGTACTCTGCACTTGTAAACTGGTTTTGCAGCAGAGCAGTTGCAGAATCACAGCCCACTGGAAAAATTGATGAATAATTGTTGTAGAAAAGGAAAAACATGGTAAGAGCTATAACTATGCCGATAAGCACTTCAAAGAAGAGAAACTGTTCAACGTCCATTTGATTCTTAACCCTTATTAATTTAAATTGTTTTTTATGAATACAAATCTGTAAAATAAATGCAGGCATTGATCACTTCTAACATTTTGCGGAGCGGGCATAAACCTTAGTTTAAAAGGATGTTCAATTTACAATTTTTCTCTGTCTGCCAGCACTACTTCAAACCACTTGTTTTTTCCGTCTTCTATAAGAAAATACGAGCCTATAAGCTTCATGTTTTTGTACACTCTTAAGGCTCTGTTCCTTGCGATATCTTCTTTGCTGACTTCTAATTTATAGTATAATCCGCTTTTACTTGGTCTTCTTGCATGGTTTGGCCTGGGCCTTCTGAAATCTCCTTTGCTGACTCTTACTCTTACAACTATGTACCCTTGCTTGGCCTTGTATCCTATCGTTTTAGCCTTTGCAGGTTTTGTAGGTTTCTCTAGTCTTTGCAGTATTGGTTGATTCCTTACTTCCTGCAATATCTCCTTTTTCCTTTCGTCATTCTTATACAAAGCCATTTCATTCGCGTGTATGTATTTATATGATCCCATAAGGGATAAATTAAAATCTGTAAGTATAAATATCTAACTCTATCCTAATTGATTATATTTCCCATCGATGCTATCACCGGAGAAGAGGAAATATTTGTAGGAGTATAATATATAAAGCCGTTTCCATTGAATGACCTCCCCAGCGATACAGATGTTAAATTGCATTCACTGTACTGCAAAGCAGGCAGATATGTTTTTGAACAGACAAATCCAGTATAGTTTACCCCAGAAATCAAAAGTGATATTTTGTCTATTTTCACATTTTCATTTAACAGGTTCTCAAATTTTATGTAAAAAAGAGATTTTGACGGAATATAACCCTGTTGTATTATTTGGAATCCTGGAAATCCAGAGTAGCTCGGCTGAGTTGTGGCTCCGGTTAAACTCGGGAAAAATGTGAATATTATATAAAATATCGAACCTATAACTGCGATAGCCAGGCTATAGATTATTATCATCTCTAGAGATTCCTGTCCTTTCATATCTTTTTTATGAATTTTTAAAATATAAGTATGATTTTGTAAAGCAATACAAATGTCAATCCATATGTAGAAAGGTATCCTTCAATAAGCAAATGATTGCAAATGCCATTTAATTATCGATAAAAGCCTTGGGTGGGTTTCGAACCCACAACCTCCTGCTTACGAAGCAGATGCTCTGCCGTTGAGCTACCAAGGCATAATACTAAGAATTGACTCTTTATAATAAAAGTATTTAATGCATTATAAGTTATTATATTGAATATCTACTTATAAATAGTAAATTATAAATACTAGTTAAATTCATATAAAACAGTGGAAAATGAAAGATTGGAAAAGATAATTGGGTTTGAAACCGAGAGGGGGTCCAAATACAGGTATCAAGATAACAAAGTGATAAGAAAGAAATACAGCGGAAAAGAAGATGAATTCAATCTAAACGTTTTCATACCTCCGTACAGTAAATTGGATGCAGAAACAAAGTCCAAACTTGAAAGGCTGTATGAAATTAAAAGCGAATGGGCGTACAACAGGTTACTAGAAGATGCAGTGTATGACCGTTCAATGTACAGATCACATGTCTTTTCATTTGAAGACGGGGAGCTTAAAAAAATAGATAGCGATGAAAATGCGGAAGGAAAGGAAGTATACTTCGTAGCAATATACAGAAACGGCACAGGGCCAAAGTCAAAAATAGCCTTTTTAGTTAAGGCGGATAAATCACCAAAAGAGGGGTATTTTCCGTATCAAGAGAATAACACAAAAAAAGAGACTTACCTATTCCACATAGGGGATAAGGTTTCAAAGGTCTACAAAGCTAGACTTTGAATGTTTTGAATCCTACTTCTTTTTTGTTGATTTCTTTTTTATAATTCTCATTGCTTACAACATGATTCATAACAGTAAAAGTTTTGCCGCAGTAAAAGCATTTTACGGTTTTAGTAGATGAAGTTTTCCGGTACTTGCCGCAGTTTGGGCATTTTACAATTCTGTAAATCTTCATATCCTAATTATCTGCTTTGCTATGCCGTTTATATCTCTTGCCGCAAAGCTTTTCGGGGAAGATATGACTAAGGGAATCCCAACTTTAAGGGCATTGTAAACCTTGTTGTCCTCCCTTATCTCCCAGATATTGTTTATCTTGGTTAAATCTTCGATTTCTTTCTTTGTCATCTGCTCCTTTATCCGTGTGTTTACTTTGTTTATAACAAGACCTAATATGTTTATTCCAGCTTGTTCCAATTCCTGCTTCAGTTTTTTAGCCTCTATTATTGAGGTTATGTCAGGATTTGATATGATAAGGCTGTTTGCCTCTTTTATGAGTTTTATGAATTCTATGTCATAGGAAGGCTTAGAGTCTATCACTATGAAATCGTATTTATCCCTTAGTTTGTTTATGTAAAGATTGATGTTTATCAGTTTATGCGCGGATCTGTCAGTTCCGCTCTTTGCTACCCTTGATGGCAGAAGGTGGAAATTTGGGTTGTCTCCTGTGTATATGGCCTCTTCTATTTTAGTTCTTTCATTTAATACGTCCTCTAATGAGTATTTGAATCCGACGAAACCATAATAAACCGCAACATGCGGCGTTTCAAGATTTGCGTCTATTAAAAGCGTTTTTTTGCCAAGGTTGGAGATTGCAGTGGCAATGTTTACGGCAGCGGTCGTTTTTCCCACTCCTCCTTTTGGACTCATCACCACAATAATCCTAGCTGGCATATAAATAATAAAAGATAGACTAATTAATATTTATGGATACCGACAAAACATGTGCCATATGCGGTAGAGAAGCTGTTTTTTATTCTTCTTATCTAAAACAGGACCTTTGCAAAAAGCACTTTGAAAGGATGCTGATAAAAAGAGTCAAGTCAAACATGAACGCCAATAAACTAAGAAGCAGGCTTTTTAGGTTTGGAAATGAAAATAATTGTGGCAGGGCTTTCCTTGAATTTATGTTTAAGGACCTGGAAAGCAAAGATGGAGAAAAGCTTTATTCTTATACATTGGAGGACTTTGCAATCTCTGTGATGAAGTTCTTTCTATTCCATGATCCCACTGACAAGAAGATAAAGGAGAAGGACGGTTTCAGCCCGCTTTTTAATGTATCCGAGAATGAAATAATAAGCTTTTTTAGGCTGAAGAAGAAAACGCTTCAAAATGCAAAGAGGGGCAGGAGAGACGAGGCAGTACTAAAATTTTTAATGGAAATAGAAGAGAGGAGGCCGGGCGGAATGATATCTCTGGTAAAGGCAGGTATAACCTTGGGGATTATCTGAGCCTGTAATACTTCTTTCTTACTGTATTTCCCCAGCTGAAGTTTCCCAGTTCGTTTTTGTTCTCTACAGTGACTTTGCCGTCCTTCAATGCAATGTAAAGATAATGATAAACTATCCTGCTTGATACCTGTCTACCATTCTTTTTTATTTCCTTGTATATTTCATAGCCAGTTTTTTCTCCGTTTGATAGCGAGGAAAGCACTGCTTCCATAAGTTCCTTATCTATTTTTCTTACCATTTTTCAACTACACTGCGGCAAGGATTCATTGACCGAAAGGCATATGTATTTTAATATATCATTGTATGCAGTCTGATTATTTGCAAACCCTCCAACTTTATAATATTTTCCATTGAATACTATCAGTGGTACTCTATTCACGCCTATCTGATTGAAAATTGATACGGCAGAATCCGGCAGGTTAGCAGTTACGTTGTTATTGTACGCAGATATGTTGAATTCCCACGCACAGAAATAGCCGCTGTAAAATGTTTTGTTGCCCCACAACCCAAAAAGCGATGTTACATTCTGGAAGGAATCGACAGTAGAAGTGCAGGTTTTACAGTTGTCTGCATAGTAAATAACAAATGATGGCAGGTTTGGAGAACAGAGCCCGGACATGTTTAAATCTGTTTTGTGGAAGGAATATAAGCTGTTTAGGGAGTAAGTCTGATAGTAAAAGAATATGGCAAGCATTAAAAGCACAAATATTACAACCGAATAAATGTAGTATCTTGACTTAGTTAGCATAGAATGACATGTTCAAATTCTTCATTTCGCTGGAATTGCAGCTGTTTTTGCTGTTGACTATGCATATGTTTGTGTAATTTCCCAGGCTTTTGTACAAGTAAATGTAGCTTGGGGAAGAAAAGTAATCTGGGTTTACAACTATGTTGAATATTTTTGAGTAACTGCATTGGCTTGCATTTATTAGCTGGTAAACCTGAAACTGGAACGGGCTGTATATCCCAGTTTCATTTTCATAGTTTAATATTTTCCCATTTCCATTGAAGACTATATTTACTGTCATCTGCTTCATCTTCAATATCGTTTTTATCATATCACTTATGTTTGTGCTTTCATTGAATAGCTTTAAATCATATTTTAAAGGGTCAACAATAGAATAGTTCTGAAACCCGGAATTAACGATGTCTGCATAATAACTTTTTGCCTGTGAATAAGAAAGATTAAACATCTGTTTTATCTGCGTTGGGGTCATGCTATCATTTATGAAATTATAAAGCTGTTCATCTGCATTGCTGCAGTTAGTGAAGTTTTCCACACTGCACATTGAGATAAGCGCCATGTTCTTTATCACATTATTGTATTCATTCTGCAGTACGGTAGAATCCAAAGGTATATACGGAAAAACAGGTTCCATCTCATAATCGCAGCCGAATACTACAGAATTGTTCGACAAACCCCCGTAAAAATAGTATAAGTCCTTATCTGAAAATCTGCTCAGATTTATGTTGTAGCTTGAGAGAAAATCCTCAAGTTTGATGCCATTGGTGATGTTTTGTTGGTTGTTTACTGTTACTGGTTTGAGAGGGTAAACGTAAAGTATGGCAGTGAACGCCGCAAGTAGGATTACCAATACAAGCAATGCCTTCATTGTTGCATTATTTTCCATTATTTAACTTTTCGCTCATTTTTTTTGCAGCCTCTTCCGGAAAGTAGCTTATCCTATTTATCCCCAGTGCATCTATCGGGTCATTCTCGCCGGCAAGCACGTCCAGTTCAAAATGGTCTGCTCCAGACTGCTTAATGTTAAAGGTTATCTCCTTTGTAAATTTGTTTATTATTTTTATGAGAAGATTTGCCAAGTCAAATGCCACAACGCTGTCCAATTCCTCTATCGCAGTGTGTTTCAGCGTCGTTATTCTTGCTATTTCGTTCTTTTTAGGCGAAAACGGCACATATGCTATTATGTTTTCAGTTTTGTAAATCTCTCTATTTCCAGTGTAATTCAAGCTTTCACACACATGGCATTTCTGCGTGTTGTGCATAGGTATTGGCAGTATAACCAAATCCCAATAATCGTGTCCATTGACATATCTGCTTACGGAGATGTTTTTTCCTATATCATAAGCTTTGAGTTCCTTAAGCCTATCGCTTATAAGCAAAAGTAGCTTTTCAATGTCATCTGCCGAATAAGCTACAAAGTTGGCGGAATGTTTTTCGTTTTCCACAATTAATTCTTCGTATCCATGTGCATTTGAGCGCTTGAAAAACTTTCCGTCAAGCTGATATCTTGAAGGCTGCACCCTGTCCTTTATCTCGTATACGCGCAGGTATCCTCCCTTGAATTCGATTGATTTTACAGCATTTTCAACAGGCAAGCATTCCCTGCAGCCTGTTCTTTCATTGCTTACCAAGTCAAATGTGAGGTCTACCGGATCCAATCTGAATTCTTCCATTTTATCCTTCAAGCTTTCCTATTATTCTTGCATATGCAGGTCTCGTTACCAGCAAACCGATCAAAGACGCAAGTATAGTTGTAAGCGCGAAGCCTGCAAACAGGCTGGCCGTTGAAAACAAGAGAGGAAACATTATGGCTGCAAATGAAAAGAATGAGACAAATATTATGAAAAATGCCCTGCTTATCCTCTTCTTTGTAACAGCATACTCCATCTGTGACGAACCTCTCCTCATCTCATCTGTTATTATTATCTGGTCATCAACAGATATACCTATGCTGGCTATTATACCTGCCATGCTTGGTATGTCCAATGTCCAGTGTATCGCCGCTGCAACCCCTATCACTATAAATATCTCCGTAATACTTGTAAGGAGTATCAATGAAGAGATCTTATAGTCTTTGTATCTTAAGAATATGACTATGCTTACAAGCACGAACGCTAGCAGCAGTAAAATGTATATCTGGCTTATGAACTGACTGCCTGCTGTAGGAGAAACAGAACTTATCGATATTATTTTCAATGGGACAGGCAAGCTGCCAGACTGCATTACTGCCTGAAGCGTTTTCATGTCTGCCATTGACTGCTGCAAGTCTACCCCGCCACCTTCTATGGTTATAGCACCGTTGAAGTTTGTAAGTATGTTTTCAGAGATCAAAAGAGGCTGGCCCTGCTGCACACCATTTAAGTACAAGTGTATTCTCTTGTTGAAATATCCCGGATTTGTAGTTGATGGCTTCAGGGTTTTTACTGCATTCTCGAAGTTCTTTGCAGCGCCGGAAGCCAGCTGTATCCCAAATTGGAACTGATAGCCATTTGCTGCGCTTGGCGTTTGGTAAACGCCGAAAGGACAGCCTGATGAAAGGCACACATCCAATATGCTTTCACTCGAATTGCTGCTGTTGAACACAGTGATGTTGCCTATAGTAGCATAAAACTTACCCTGGTTTTGAATCAATGACAGCGCCTGGCTTTCTCCCACATTAGGCATGCTGACCATTATAAATGCATTGCCTGACAGCGCCTGAACAGTGCTAACGGTAGTGCCGCTTATTCCATAAACATCAAGCCTCTTTGAAAGGGTGGTTTCCAGGTCAGAAAGCACAGAAGAATTGTAATGTGTGGAGTTTGGAACCACTTCTATCTGCGTTCCTCCTATTATATCCAGCCCATAGTTTAAGTGTGTATAAGGCACGTTTTGCGTCTGTATGGTTGAAGAGTTAAACGTTGTATGCGGCTCTACGAATATCTTAGTTGTGTTGCTTTTGTATATGTAAGGGAAGAGCTCATTCTCATATGTCAAGCTTAGTGAGGTATTGACTATTGCGCTTTTGTTTAGTTGACTGTAAAACTGCTGTATGTTATGAACAGGTACGCCATCTACAGCGGTTATTATTGACCCTGCCTGCAATCCAATTATGCCTCTTGAACTTAAATTGCCTATATAAGAGTTAACAGGCATGTAAACGACCTGCGCACCGTTTACATTTGTAATGTTTGGCTGTATGGCCAAGAAAGACACAACTACAAGAACAATCATCAATATTATCCTCCAGTCATAAAATATTGATTTTGCCATATTATGCCTTTGCCACCTGCTTTTCTGCTTCCTTGTATTTTAAGCCGTACAGCTGTGTAGAGCCATTCAGTATCCACACGGTGAAATCATCAAATATAACTCCGAT
The DNA here is from genome assembly GCA_021797085.1 of Nanobdellota archaeon. Classification (GTDB taxonomy): domain Archaea; phylum Nanobdellota; class Nanobdellia; order Parvarchaeales; family Parvarchaeaceae; genus Parvarchaeum; species Parvarchaeum tengchongense. The sequence continues at coordinate 9,218 of JAKAAG010000008.1, read as the reverse complement.
TATAAGTATTATCGCTATCTCATGCAGCGTTGAGTTTGTCGTTCCTAGGAAAAGTATAAGGAAGGTTACCAATGCAGCGGCATCCATTGTAAGCGAGGTTTTTATCGTCTTGACAAGACGGTATCGCATGCTTGCCTCCTCCCTTTTCAGTATGTTTGTAGCCAAGATTATGTTCCTGTCAGCAGAATAGCCCATTATCATGAGTATGCCTGCTATGGAAGCCGTTGAAAAACTGAAGCCTATTATGTCAAGCACCCCTACTATGTTTATTATGTCGCTTATTATGCTTATCACGTTTGAAAAGGCCTGCCATATGCTTCTAAAGTAGAAAAGAGAAACCGCGGCTACAAGGATGAATGCTATACCAAGAAGTATGAAAGAGCTGTAAAGAGAGCTTTGCGCTAAAGTCGCGCTTACAAAATCAACGCTTGAGTCCTTGCCGTTTATTGGTATTTTAAGTATGCTTGAAAGGCTGCTTTCCAGCAACGTAGTGTTAACGTTCTTTCCAACAGTTATTGAGTACCCTGTTATGGTATTTGTGAAGGGGGCCTTTACAATGCTCACTGTAACTGGCTGCTTCAAATCCGTTCCTAAGGAGCTGGCTATCAGCGTCGGCGAAATGCTCTGGTTAGTGCTTACAACAATATTTGTACCACCAGCTAGTGAGATTCCCTCATTCACTGGCATTCCATGCACATGGTAGTAATAACCTATAAAAGAAGCGAAGAATATCACGAATATTATGGGTATGAACACCATCTTTCTGTAGTTTCGCAGGTAATACTCAACCACATTGTCTATAGTTTTGCTTACCTTGTTTCTTATGCCCATAAAGAATCCATAGCCTTTGATTTTATTAATTCTTAATGTATTTTGGCTTTTAAAGGCTTTTGCCCCTATCTTTTGAAGTAATGCCTTTCGTACAATGCCTTTACTTTACTGTCATCCTTTAAATTGTAGTAAAGCTGCGCCATAACCTTCTTCAGAGGGTTTTTCCAAGAGTTCTTACGCATTGCCAAGTTGTAGCTCATCAAAAACTCCTTCTCCTCGCTTTCTGGGCAGTAATCCCAGACATTGTCTTTTAGCATGTAAATCTTGTATAAGCTTACCTTTTCATCCTTGTAATCGGCATTCCTTTCCTCTACTATCTTGCTGCCAATTCTTCTTGCCACCCTATATCTTTCATTTTCGGTTAAATGCGCAGCGTTCAATGATAGTGAAAACCTTATCTCATCAACCTTTAATATCTCATTTAACTCAACGGCATTGTATGCCCTCTCAACGGTTCTTATCTTCTTCAAAATGTTCTTTTTTCTGTGGTGCAGCAGTTCGTCTGCCTTTATAGTTTCTATCTCAACTATCTCGCATATTCTTTTCCCGTTGTCATTGTAAAGCAAAACAAGGTCCGCATTCCATTTGTCTGTCTTCAGCTTTTTCTTTTCATTTTCATTTACAGAATAATTCATCCTCTTCCTGTAAATTTGCAATGGATATTCTGCATCAGCATAGTCTATCTCCCTCTTTTTTTCTATGTAAGAGAATGTAGAAACCTGCATCAATTTGTGAAAAATAGACGGATTATTGTCTATGGTATTCTCGATAAGCAATTCCTCAAGTCTTCTCTCCCCCACGTCTTAATTAGATAGGAAATAGTATAAATATACTCTGCTTTTAATCTAAATATGAGAGGGCAATTTTCCTTTGAATTCGTTATAGATGTGTCGTTTGTTCTGGTATTGATAGCATTCATAGCGGTCTTCTTCACGCACATATCTGCAGGCAATCCTACAGTTTCTAAAATGAACGGCATATGCAATGAGATAGCCGATTCCATAAACTCAATTGCAGATTCCAACGGCCTGCAAACCGTTGAATACCTCCCATTGCTTCAATTTACATCCTTTGAAAATTACACGATAAACATTTCTAATGGGGTTATAATAATATATCAGAGTTCTCTTTACGGTGGCAAGCTTTTGGCTGGACAGGATTTAACATCCTGTGGAGCAAACACTATGCTCACTGAAAACGAGTCATTCGGGCTGTCAAACCTTGCCCTGTATACAAATTCAACTTATACTGCATTAGCTTATGAGTACGCAAACTATTCTGATAACCTGCCAAATTACCTTTTCATAGGTGGATTTACCGGAAAGGTTAACCTTTCACTTGATTTTTCAAATGGAACAATTAAGCAATTAGCTGTAGGCAATTCTCCTTTCACCTACTTTGCAAACACAAAATCAATAGCTTTGCCTGCAGGAATCTACAATTATGTGGCAACAAGCGTCAGCAATCCCAGCATTTACGTTGATCTGCCATTTTCAATAGGTTAATCCTTATTTTTACTTTTTGAAAGAGTAAAATATGAATGTTTAAATACCAGTAATTTTTTATATAATCATGGCAAAAGGACAGTCAGCATTAGAGTACATGATGACTTATGGTTGGGCAATACTGATCATAGTCATCGTAGCTGTAATCCTGTACTCTATGGGTATTTTTAACCCTAGAGCAAGCGTAACTGCAACAAGTAGCGGATTTGCACCGTTCACAGTAAGTTCGACCGTGTGCACTCCAAGTTATTTAGCGGTAGCCTTCAGCGTTGGACCATTACCTGGCGGAGCCACATCTGCAAAGGTAACAGGTCTTACACTTAGTTCGCCAACTGGGCTAAATTTCTCTGGGGCTAAATCCGTAACAACTGCTACGGGTACTTTCCCCACAGTGACTACAGGAACTAGCTTTGTAATAAACGCTACAAATGTAGGTTGCACAGGTTCTGGGATAGCATTCAGTGCTCCAGGAAACTTGTCATTTAGTGTGAAAAATTCTGCAGGTACTGCAACTTATTACGCAACAGGAACCTTAGTAGGAACAGGTAGCAGCTAAAAATGATTTGATTTTTTTATTTTTTTCTTTCTGTTTTTAAAGGATTAGATTTAATTGTTAAACTATTAAGAATTCTAAAAGAATCATTCTTTGCAATTTTTAGAAGGTCTTTAAAATATCCAAAACTTTTCTTGACAAATTATTCTAGCAAAGCTTTTAATTTATTTAAAGCCTATATTTAAAATGGCAAAACGTGCCCAAGCCGCTATAGAATACATGATGACTTATGGCTGGGCGGTTTTGATAATAGTTGTGGTCATGGTTTTTCTTTATTCAATGGGCGTTTTCAGCCCAAGCAGATCCGTTACACCGACTTCTACAGGCTTTTCTCCATTCTCAATATCCGCGGCTATATGCAATTCAACAGAGCTGACCTTCAGCATGCAGGTTTTATTTTCAGGAAATGTTGAGTACGGTTATCTTAAACAGATAACCTTCACGTCTGCGCTTGGCTCCAACATTACTTCAGGAACCTTTAATTTGAATAATATGCAGGTAATAAGAGGCCATTTTTACAACATCAACATAAAAGGCATAAGCTGTCCGGCTCCTGCGGTGACCTTTCGTTTCGCTTCAGTACTGGAGTACTCAGATGTGTCATCTAGCCTTAAAGCTACTTATAACACAACCGGCACCATAGCAGGAAAAAGCACATAAACCCTTTAGTTGTTTTTAAAAATTTATTATTTCAGTGGCAAATCCTTTCTGTAAATCAATCCAAATAATATTGCACTTAGTGCAGGGCCATTAACAAACATGCCCTTCTTTACCATATAAATTATTTTTTTGGCAGGTATTAAACGAACAATTATGTTCTCCGCTGGCTCAAGGTTTTGCTTTCCTCCAACAGTGCAATCAGCTAAAAATATGTGCATGAACTCGTTTGAAAAACCGGGAGAAGTAAACATGCCTCCTGCCTTTTTTATATTTTTGCATATAAGCCCAGTTTCCTCTTCAAGCTCGCGCCTTGCTGCCTTTATTGGAGTTTCATTTCTTTCGATTAACCCTGCAGGGAATTCATAAAGCCATTTTTTTATTGCGGGCCTGTATTGCTTTATTACCGCAATTTTGTCATTATTAACTATAGGCAAAACAAGCGCTATTTCCTTAGAGCTTACCTTCTCAAGTCTCATTATGTGGCCGTTTGGTAGTTTCACTTTCTTTGTTTCTACCTGAAAACGCTTTCCAGAGAACTCTTTCATAACGTCAAATAAGTTTGCAAAGTATTAAACTTTTTTATTTAGTGATTAAGTTTCATTAACTAATAAATGCCGTTCATGAAAAACACCTTAGCTTTTTTAAATCGGTCTGCATTAAATATACTATGAAAAAGGCAGTCTATGCAGGCAGCTTTGATCCTATAACCATAGGGCATGAGTGGGTTATAAAAAGGGCTGCAGAATTGTTTGATAAATTGGTAGTTGCAGTAGGCGAGAACCAGCAGAAAAAGGAGGACTTTTCACTGGAGGAAAAGAAGAAAATGCTTTTTTCTGCGACAAAAGACTATAAAAACGTAAGGGTAGACTCATTCAAAGGAGAACTTTTGGTAGACTATGCCGTCAAGATAAACGCTTCTTATATAATAAGGGGCATAAGAACGGAAACTGACTTAGAATATGAAAAAGGGATACAATATATAAATAGCAGATTGAATGAAAAGATAACAACAATTTTCCTCATACCGCCAGAGGATCTGTCAGTTGTAAGCTCTAGTCTGGTAAGAAGTTTGGTGGGAAGCAAAGGTTGGGAAAAAGTTGTAAGGAGATTCCTTCCAAACGATGAATGTTACGGAGTATTCATAAACCATTACTTAAAAGCATAAATCTTATCTTTGCTTTTTAGTTTTTATTCCTTACTTTATACAGAAGGCTTCTTGCAAGCTTGTCATTTAATTTACCCAGATATATCTCCGTCTTCCTCAATATTTTTTCATAGTTTTCATCGGAAAGTTTGAAACTGCTTAAAGAATTCAAAACCATTCTTTTTTCCTCCTCCTTTATATTTGAGTTTGAGAAATGTTCAGAGTATACTTCTATGCTTGTTTTTACATCCGTTTTGTATAAAAAGGTAGATATGGCTAAGAACCCTGCAAGCGCTTCTATGTAGTTGTTTGATTTTGAAAGCGCATACCTTGTTGCTTCCGATTCCGGAAAGCAGTCTATGGTGTAATTTCCGCTGTTAATGTAAAGTAGCCTGTGGAAATAGTCCCTGACGTTTTTATTTTTGTCTTTTACATCATGAGAATGCCCCAGCTCATGCTGTATTATGAACCTGCATCCTTCTCTAAGTTCTTTAAGTTCATCCTTCTCTGCTATGATGTACATTATACGCTTAGTTTCATTTGATACCCATATTTTGTTGCGTCCTACAGAATATGCCATGCTGTAAATGTAGTAAGGAAGCACATTTTTTACGATTTGAATATCCTCTTTTATGCCAAAATTTTCAAATAAGAAGCGTTTGTACTCCGTGCCGTCTTTCAGTATTTTGTTTAGGTCTTTGTTTTTCATTTCCTTTTTAGATTTTAAATTATATAAAAATGTTTATCAGCAAGTGATTAATAAAATATGAGGCAAGTATATAATTAAAGCAGTCCTAAATCATCCTTTATGAAAGGAGAGATAATCTACAGCTATTTTTACGATTTTGCGGATGAAATAAACCTAGAGCAAGTAAAGAACTATTTCAAGGGAGCGGAGGAATTCTCTTTTTATGAGTATGGAAAAGCGGTGCCGGAGGGACTAAACCCGTTTGAGCTTCCTTTAATAATTAATGCGGGTAAAAAAGAAGTGAAATTCGACAGCATAACGATTCCAGTGAACATTCAATGCGTAATCTACTCTGTTGGTGCAATGGCCGTTAGAGTTCGTTCCTCTCTTTCAAATCTTAATACGGCTTTGCTGGAGAGTATAACCTTTGATAAAAGATTTGAAAATAGGTTTAAGGAACTGGCAGAGGACACTAAAGTTAGAATAGAAAAAACACTTTCAAAGCGCATGCAGATAAAGGAAAAGAGAATATTCGAGATGTATAGGTCATACTTCTTAGAGCAATGTGCCGATAACTTTGTAGAAAAAAACAAGGAGCTAATTGCAGGTATATTGCTGGATGAACAGAATTACAAAGAACTTTCAAAGGAATATGTTACAAATACTATAAAGAGGAATTTGTCATACTACGGCTGCGATTCAGTCATAGTTGACTGGGATGCTATGTTTCTTACATCAAACACAAGCAATTATGAGAATGAAATAATGGTTGCTGATACAGCAAACATACAACTTTTGGAATACAGGGTATACCAGAATGAAGTGAACAAGATGATAGACACCGTAAATAGCCGTTTCCTAAACATGAGCAGGAATCCGATTTATATGGTATTCACCAGAAGGAATTTGATAAAGCTAAGCAAGGAGATAAGCGATTTCTACGCAGAGTACAAGGATCTTGTCGAAGGCATAAACCAGATAATTATGAGCTTTGGTGAGTGGTATCTTGCCAGGCTTTACTCCCTTCTTTCAGATGCTTTCCGTCTTACTGACCTAGCAAAAAGGCTGGAAACGACATTTGAAATGCTGGTAAACATACGCAGTTTTATACAGAGCCAGGTATCAGAGGACACAAGTTCATTTTTAGAATGGATAGTCATACTTCTATTTGTAATTGAAATAATCCTTATCATAATACCTTTCTACAAATGAAGTCACTTTACTATCCTTTACAGAAAGAAAAGCTTAATAACGAGCACATATCTTAAATAATTAATGCTTACTAAGAGCAGAATTGATTTTAAGGGAGTGGTGTTTGATTTTGATAACACCTTGGTCGATACAAAAACAACGGTATCCGAGGCATATAATAGAGTCTTTTCTGAAATGGCCGAAAAATTCAACGTAGACAAAGAAAAGCTTATTTCCGAAGCAAATGTTTTCCAGCAAGAAAAGATAGCGGAATTGTCCAAATCAAAGACATCATATGATCATGCAGAATGGATACCGCTCATAGCAAGCAGGGAGTCAATAAAATTAGGTGAGGAAGAAAAAGAGCATTACAAGCAGGTATTCTATAACTATGTATTAGAGAACCAGAAATTTTCAAGTAAAACAGAAGGTTTGCTAAGAAAACTTAAACAAGAAGGTAAAAAACTGGCGCTTTTAAGCGAGAGGGATTCCGTAAACGGCTTAAAGGCTGAAAGGATAAATAGGGTTCCATTCCACAACTATTTTGATATCATAGTAATAGCTGGAGAGACAATACCATTCTCAAAGGCAAAAGATGGCGTTAAACCATTCATAGAAACTGCGAAACTTTTAGGATTAAGCACAAAGGACATAATAATGGTGGGAGACAGGCCTGATTTAGACATACAGAACGCAAAAGAATCGGGGATGAAGGCAGTTCTGTTTACAGGCTACATACGATCAAATGAAAACAGTAAGTATGAGCCAGATCTGATAATAAACGATATATCTGATTTTGAAAGAATCATGAGTAAAAATTGAATTTTTTTCTTGAAATTAGCCTGCTCTTGCCTTTTCTCTAATATCTTTTTTTATATGAAGAAAGGTCGATTTTCTTGTAACTTATCCCCTCATTATCAAGTTTTTCTGATATTCCTTTGAGATGGTTTCTTCCAGTTACAACTACTATCGGTTTTTCATTGTAATTGTTTTTTTCTACGTATTTTTTTATGTTATCAAACATGTACTGTTCTCTTTTAGGATTTATAGCGTCTATCCAAGAGTCGTACTTTTCCAGATAATACTTTGATTTTTCAATTCTTTCCTCCTCTTTTTTAAAGTCAGTGTAATGGTTTCTATCAAGCTCGTTTAACTCTTTTGTGAAAGGAAGCCTGCCTTTAAAATCAATGTCATGGTTTATTATCTCCGTTCCATTTTCTCTTGCTTTATTGTACAGTAACATTCCCTTCTCATCAATTTTTCCTTCTTTGTATCCTTCCCACAAAAGGTAAGCTGGCTTGTATCTCTCAAGTATTTCCATTTCCCTGTATTTATGCTCTAAATTTGGGTGCTCTTCTCCGACTATTATTACTTCCTTTTTGCCTGTCAGTGTTTTAGGTACTTTAGATATTATCTCAGATAACTTTTTCATTTATATCTATAGATAAAGGTTATATAAATACTTTACTATTATAAAGTGATATATTTTATATAAGACTAAACACAAAAAGCATTGCTGTATTTACCGTGGCAAATAAAATATTGTTAAGTAAAAATTAATGATAGGTCAAGAGAAACATTAGCTATCTTTTAAGCTCTATAACTCTATTATAACTCTCCCACTCTTTTCTTTGCTGTTATTTTCCTTGAATGCATCCTTTGCTTCCTGTAAGCTGAATTTTTTCCAGACTTTAACCTTCAAGTCTTTTGAGTTTTTTACTACTTCAGAAAATTGTCTCACGGATCCTCCTGTTGAACCCAATATACTAAGCTGTTTTGAATAAAGCTGTGAAATATCTATTTTTGCATTGCTGCCCGTTTCTGTTCCAAATGCAACCATCCTACCATTTTTGCCCAAAAGAGAATAACCTAAATCCCAGAATTTCTCCCCTATTGATTCTACTACTGCGTCTGCCATCTTTGAATTAGTTATTTTTCTTACTTCTTCTAACGCGTTTTCATATCCAACCACATAGTCTGCACCGAAATCCTTTACCCAGTCCTTGCTTGAAACAGCAATAGTCTTTGCACCAAGTATTTTAGCAAATTGAAGCGCAAATATGCCCGTGTTTCCTGAAGCACCGACTACAACAACAAATTCATTTTTCTGTACTTTTGCTCTTTCTAAAGCATTGTAAGAGGTAAGCGCAGCTACCGGTAAACTCGCAGCTAATTCAAAATCAACTGAAGCAGGCAGTTTGAATGCGTTCTTTTGATCAACAGCAATGTATTCTGCCAATCCACCATTTGATCCTATGCTGAATATGTATCCATTATCGCAGAGCATTTCATTTCCACTTTTGCAGTAAGAACATGTTCCGTCAAAGTACCTGTTGTAAATGCTTACTCTATCCCCCTTCTTTAATTCTTTTACGCCCTGCCCTACCTCTTCTATTTCACCGGCAAATTCTGCTCCAGGGATTTTTTCTGCGTTTACAGGTATTGAATCAATCACCATTGAATCTACTGGATTCAATCCAAGTGCCTTTACTTTTACAAGAACCTGGCCCTCTTTAACTTCTGGTTTTTGAATTTCCTTTAAATTCAAATTGTCTATACCGTTTTTACTTAGAACCCATGCTTTCATATCGTATAAGATATATGTTATTATATAAAAGCCTTTCGAAATATATCCCTTAGAATGCC
>JAKAAG010000025.1 GCA_021797085.1 Nanobdellota archaeon | reverse complement strand
CAAAAAATTATTTATATGATGAGTGAATTTTATATAACATGGCAACAAAGAAAAAAGCAGCTAAAAAAGGAAAAAAGAAGAGGTAAGATCTCTTTAATAAACTAAATATTACCGCCAATTCAACCGTCAAAACGGTTTAATTCTTCTGATCCTTTTTTAAAAAGAGTTTTTTATTTTTTTAAATTTTCATTTTTTTCCCCTTAAAGTTTATATATTATCCTTTTTCTATTCAGTAAATGCAGCACTTAGATGATTTATTAAAGGAAGAAAACAGCACTGCTATAATAGTTTTAGGCGGAAGCAATGAAAGATTCAGGAAAAGGCTGGAGAAGGCAATTGAGATTTATGAAAGAGGAGAGAATTCATTTCTATTGATAGCCGGACAGGATATACATTCCGATAAAACTGTAATGAAAATGCTTGAAGGCAAGGAATTCTTGTATGAGAACAAATCTGTCAATACATATGACAATGCTGTAAACTCGTTTGAAATGCTGCGCATCATGAAAGCGCAAGACCCTTTTAATTTCTCAAATGAAGAGCATGAAAATTACCACAGAAACTTTTCTAAGGTTATAGTGGTAACAGACACATTGCACATGCCGAGAGCCAAGAGGTATTTCTCCAGAGTATTCAATGACGCCTATGATATTTCCTTTATAAATGTAGCAGAAGAGAAGAATGATTTGTTTAATAAGCTTATTTATGAAGGGATAGGATATTTACTTTCGTTCTTTCCGAATGAGTACCTTAATTTTGCAAAATCCATAAAGCAAAAATACTTTCCAAGGCTTTAATGTACAAAACAGCAAGTATAAATAGTATAAGTTACAAAATCTAAAAATAACAATATAACTGAAGGTGAATTTAAATGCCTGAAAAAGAGTCTTTAACTGAGAAAGTAATGAGGCTGATGAATCAGCAGGATAGGATCAGAAATATAGGTGTCATAGCACATGTAGACCATGGTAAAACTACCACATGTGATACATTACTTGCCGGCTGTGGAATGCTTTCTGAAGAAAAAGCGGGAAAACAGCTTTACTTGGACTCTGAAAAGATAGAGCAGGAAAGGCAGATGACAGTTAAGTCATCTAACGTTAACATGGTCTACGAAAGAAGCGAAAATGATGAATACCTTATCAATCTTATAGATACGCCTGGACACGTAGATTTCGGTGGGCATGTTACCCGTGCGATAAGAGCGATAGACGGTGCAATAGTTGTGATGGATTCTGTTGAAGGGGTAATGCCACAGACTGAGATGGTGTTGAAGCAAGCTCTTAGAGACAAGGTGAAACCTATACTATATATCAATAAAATCGACAGGCTTATAACGGAAATGCGTTTTTCACCGGAAGAAATGCAAAAGCACTTGGTTAAGCTTATAACGCAGATCAATTCTTTCATTAACGATTTAGCACCTGATGACGTAAAAGGAAAATGGCAGGTAGCCGTACAGGATAATACTGTTGCATTCGGTGCATCAAGAGATAACTGGGCGTTGTCTTTCAAAAGGATGAAAGACACTGGTTTGTCATTCAAAGATGTTTATGAAACGTACACTTCAAACGACAAGGAAAAAATAAAGGAACTTTCAAAGAAAACGCCTGTCCACAAAGTACTGCTCGACATGGTCATAGAGCATTTGCCTAATCCAGTTGAAGCGCAGAAGTACAGGATACCCATCGTATGGCATGGTGAATTGGACAGTGATGTTGGTAAATCACTGGTGGCATGCGATCCAAACGGTCCTTTGATGATTTCAGTTACAAACATAGAAATAGATCCGCAGGCCGGCGAAATAGCGATAGGGAGGATATTTTCCGGAAAAATTGCCAGGGGGCAGGATGTTTATCTAGTAAACAACAAACAAATCAACAAGGTACAGCAGATTTACATATGGAAGGGCCCGCAGCGTTTTCAGGTAGAGAGCGCTTTAGCAGGAAACCAGATAGGGATGGCTGGACTTAAGAACATAGTTTCCGGTGAAACATTAAGCTCTGCCGACAAGCAAGACACAACCCCCTTCGAGCCTATAAAGCATTCCCTTCAGCCTGTAGTTGTAAAGGCCATTGAGCCTAAAAACCCAAAGGACCTGCCTAAACTTATACAGGCTTTGAGAGAGCAGGAGATATATGATATTGCATTAAAAGTTTCAATAAATCACGAAACTGGTGAAAATTTGATTGCTGGTTTGGGTACTTTACATTTAGAGATAGTTGAAGACAAGCTCAGAAGAACCTATGGAATAGACATAGTCAGTTCACAGCCAATAGTAGTTTACAAAGAAAGCATATCCACTAAAAGCCCAATTGTTGAGGGTAAATCGCCAAACAAGCACAATCGCTTTTATCTATATGCTGAGCCTTTATCACAAGAGGTTATGGAGGCATTGAACGATGAAAGCATGCCAACTGGAAAGATAAAGGCATTCACACCTGAAAACATAGATTTACTGATAAAGGCAGGTATGGAAAGAGACGAAGCAAAGAAGATAGCTGCTATATATGGAGAAAACATGCTAGTAGACGGTACTAGGGGAATAATACACATCGGTGAAGTAATAGAGATGTGTATAGAAGCTTTCAATGAAGTTATGAAGGAAGGACCACAGGCGAGAGAAGAAGTACGTGGGGTAAAAATTGTATTAACTGATATGGTTTTGCACGAGGATGCAATTCATCGTGGCCCTGCACAGGTTATACCTGCTGTAAGGGATGCAATAAAGGACGCTGTTTTGCAAGCAAACCCGATATTATTGGAGCCAATACAGATAATCAGAGTTGACTTGCCGATGGCAAACCTCAGCAACGTTAGCGCTTTGATACAGTCTAAAAGGAGTATAATTGACAACGTAAAAGATGACGGAAGCAAAGCGGTAATAACCGCAGAAATGCCCGTATCTTCTACCTTCAACTTCACAAATGAGCTTAGATCTGCTACTGAAGGCAGGGGCTCCTGGTCTTTAGCTGGAGAAACATTTAGAAGATTGCCAAGAGACATATACCCAACTGTTGTGAAACAGATAAGAGACAGAAAGGGATTACCTCCATTGCAGTAATGCCTTTCTGTATATTCATTGATTTCAACTTGTTCTAATGCAGCTGCGCTGTCACTAATTTTTATACCCCTATCAAAATAAAAATTCTCCAGAAATTGTTAAAAGCAAAAATGATTAACTTGTTGCGTTTACAGTATAGAAAGCGCTAGCTCCATTTGTTCCCTGCAGGTAAAGGTCATACTGAGTACCCGGAACGAGTTCCAACGCCAATAAACCATTACCAAGATTTATCTCCCCTGAAAAGTTAAGGGTTACAGAACTGCCTGCCTTTAAGCTGTAACCGAAATTGGCTGGGAGAGAGAAGTTGCTGTTCTCCCTAACATTGTTTGAAAGGCCAGAATAACCGTAATTAACGCTTACATCTGTGCTGTTTATCCTTTGGACGTTTGCTGGGCTTATGTTTATTGGCATATTAAACAATGAAAAACCTGAGAAAGGAAGGAAAAGAGTTGCATTCGAGGAAATGAAGAAGTTTATTGACCTACCAGCAACTATCCTATTTAGAATGTTAACCCTGTTTTCATTTGCTATCAGATTCTGGTGCATTTCTGTTTCCATTGCATTAAACTGTGATTCTGCCCTTGATTTTATGTTACCAAACCTGTTTCTTATGCTATTACCAATAGAAATGTTGTAACCACCAACTCCCAAACTGGCGTTTATACTGCTCAGATTTGCAGCCAGCGACTTGTTTAAATTTCCAATTATGGAAGGCATTTCAGATTTAATGACTGAAACCTGATTTTGTAGCTTCGCTCTGTATCCCTTTATTGTTTGTATTGTATTTCTTGATAGATTTGCACTGAAATTGAACATTGAAAGCTTAAAGCCATTTACCATTTTTAGCCTTAAATGCTGAAGAACAACGCTTTCATTTGAATTGTCTTTTACTGTCACCGATATCTTTGTGATATTTCCGATTTGCTGAAGGCTTGCAGCTGTTATCGTTACATTAGGCCTTTCAAAGAACAATGACCTGTTTATATTTGCAGGTATGTGCTCTACTGCACCGACTGCCTTATTTGTCAAGCCAGTTGATGACAATGCTAATAATGAAGGAATCAACATATACTGCGTTGAATTTGCAGTATAAACCGTTACTACTGCTGGTGTAAAGTCTAGTATCAGGCTTGATGAGCTGTTTATCTTGTTGAAGTTTGCAGGTATATTTGCTGTAACTACTGGACTTGGAACCTCTACAGTATAGGTAGTTCCATTTATAGTTATATTCGCAGAAACCACTGCAAATGCTATTGACTTAATCATTGAATTTAAAGGAAGGTTTGCAGAAGCCAGTACCTTTGAGCTATTAACCAAAGAAAGAAGGTTTATGCTGCCGGATGAATTTACACTTGCATAGTTAGCTGATCCGTTTGCAGTGAAGTAAAGTATTTTAAAAGACGAATAGGAAATGTACAAGCTAGTTGTGTTTGCAGGCACTTCTGCTGGGTCTGTAATCGCTATTGGTACCGCAGTAGTGCTTGTACTAGTTACATTGCTTACCGCCTTTGAAACTACACTTGGATGATAAATCAGAACTGCTGCTATCACTAAAACGACAATTATAACAGCAACTATCGGAATTCCTTTGTTCATATAGGAGATAACAAATTAGTTATATATAAATGTTATCCGCTAATAAAGCTTGATATGGAATGCGTATTCTGCAGTGAAACCACATTGAATATAGAAAAATTCTACGAAGATGAGAACTTTGTAGCTATATATAACATTAGACCGGTAGTCAAAGGCCACTGCCTTGTGATACCGAAAAGGCACATTGAAAGCATGCTCGAATTGAATGAAAGAGAAAGGATGGACTTTATTTCCTTTTCAAACAAGGCCATATTTATAGCGCTAAAATACGCAAATGCAAATGACCTTGATTTCCTTCTGCAAAAAGGAGAAAACGCAGGACAGAGCATAAAGCACTTGCATTTCCATATTATGCCTAGGAAAAAAAACGACAGCCTTGGAGTAAACAAGGACAAATTCTTCCAGTCCTTTGCCGAAAAGGAAAACACTGTAAAGACGTTGACAAACAATGAAATGAAAGCAGTCGTAAATGATTTGAGAAGCATAGCAGAAAATCACAGAATACAGATAAATGAGCTATAAGATTTCAGTAAATTGATAGATGTTTTCCCACCACACTTTATAAACTATAAAAACATATAACCAATAAAATTAATAAAGCATGATGAAAAATTACATTGTAATACCAACATACAAGGAAGTTGATAATTTGAGAGAGTTACTGCCAATTCTTACTAGGTATAACGTAATAATAGTGGATGACAATTCACTTGACGGGACTGAAAAGCTCTGTAAAAAATACAAAAACGTAAAGCTTATAGTGAGGAAAGGCAAAAGAGGTTTGGCATCTGCGGTTATAGATGGTGTATTATCAATAAAAGAGAAGGATGCAAAAGTTGTTGTCATGGATGCAGATTTCCAGCATGACCCTAAAAAACTACCGGATTTCTTTAATGCATTGGATAAAAACGGCTTTGTCTGCGGCGCAAGAAACAGACTAAACATGCCCTTTTACAGAAAAATAATCTCCAAAACGGCAAAGGGTCTGGCAAAGATACTGGTGCCTGAAACTAATGCAGTAAGTGACCCTATGTCAGGCTACTTTGGCTTCAGGTTAAATGCCGTAAACCTTGATAAAGTAAAACCAATAGGCTACAAGATCATGCTTGAATTCATCGTTAACCTAAAGCCGAATGAAAGCATAAAAGAGGTGAAATATGACTTTAGGGAAAGAAAATTCGGAAGCTCAAAGCTCGGCTTTAAAGTAATAATTGATTACATAAAGCAGGTTTTAAGATTAAACAACTACAGGGTTTTGATTTTTGCGCTTGTGGGACTTTCCGGCGTATTGGTCAATGAAGGAATTGCATTTTTGCTGCATCCTTATCTGCCGCTGTACCTGGTGTTTTTAGTTTCTGCTGAATCGTCAGTGCTTACAAACTTTATGCTCAACCACAATTTCACATTCCATAGGAGGGTAAAGTTTACGAAGGCGCTGCCAAGATACAACCTTATAGCACTTGCAGGCCTTTTGATAAACGTAGGAGTAGCTTTATATCTTTCTATGTTCATAGAGTATTTACTAGCAAACTTTTTCGGAATTTTGATAGCGTTTATTTTCAATTATTCGCTTTCCGAAACAGTAGCATGGAGCAACATTACAAATTATCATGAAAAAAACTAAAAGTCACAGCAAGTTTGATATAAAGACAATAGGCAAGTACTACTCCATATTTTCAGATTTCATATACAAAAACAGAAAGTGGGTGATTCTATCTCTCTTTATAGCGCTTTCCGTTTTCTTCTCTCTTGAATTTTATTACATAAGGATATGGGATTACCTTGTCAGGATAATGGATGCACAGTTCTTTTTCCATGGTGGCACGTATTTTGAGATACCCCGTGCCATACTTGAAAGCGTTATAATAGGTTTATACGGCTTTGTAATGGGCCCGCTTGCAATATACGGCTTCATAATAACTGCCACCGTGATATTCTTTCTTGCGGTTTACGACTTCTCAAAGGCCTTCAAGCTGAAAATGCTTCTTGTTTTGCTGATACTCATGAACCCCTACATAATATTCTACACCATGCAGGCAGGCTCTGAGCTAATGGTTTTTTCCTTCCTGATACTTTTCGTTGCAGAAGTAAAAAGAGGCAGGGCATTCTATGCCGGCCTTTTCTTCGTCCTTGCTTTCATTTCAAAGTACTATGCAATCTTCTTCATAATTCTTGCTTTGTTCCTTATAAACAAGGACATTAGAAAGAGCCTGGAGAAGATACTTGTTTTTATCGGTTCCAGCTTACTTTTTATCTCTCCGTACTTAGCTTACAATCTCATATTCTTCCATAACTTCATATACAGTTTTGCTTCATCGGTAAAGGAAAATGCCGGCGGAGGGCTCATTCCTGCTTTGCCTTCAAATTTCCTTTACCTAATGTTGGAATTTGCATTTCTTGCTGCAGTTATTGCCATTGTTGTGATAAGGAGCTTGCTTTTTAAAACGAAAGAAAGAACGCATTGGCTCAGTTTCAAAAACAATGGGCTAATGCTTTTAGTTGTTGCATTTCTGATAGGAGCTTATATATTCGGAACTAGTGCCCACAGCTTGGGCGGTGGCTACAGATTTATATTGGGTGCAGTAATTTTCTCAACGCTTATTGTGAGCCTTGCCCTAAACAAAAGGGATACTGGTTGGATGTTTGCACTGGCAGTAATAGGCATAATATTTGCGATTTTCATATTAATGTCGTTTGCTGACGACGGGCATATAAACAAGGTTGAGATGCAAACTGCAATATCTTTATTTAAATCCGTATACAACACAACAAACTGCACAGTCCAATCTAACCAATGGGTGGAGCTAAACTACTACGGCTTAAGCGCCACGTATCCGCTTTACAATGCATCTGCAAGCACACAGTACCCAATACTGAATTTCGGACCTGTTAACACAACCTATCCGTTGATAAAAGAAGAGGATAACTTCTACCTTTATGGGTACAGTACATGCAAGTACACTCCCCCTATTAAACTGCCTGGCTACTTCTATTACAGAATAAACCAGTCTAGGTCTGATCCAAGCCTTGCCTGCAGTTACCTATCCGAAAGGACTTTCAATTTTGTAGGACAGGCATGCAATGATGTGAACAATCTTTTCTTAAAATTGATTAATTGACTTACATTCTTTTGATGCCGTTAGGAATTACATATCGACATGTTGTCTAAATATTTGCACGCGTCCTTTATTATCTGGCTTGTAGTCAAGTAGCCTTTTATAATGTACTTGCCGTCTATTACCAATGTGGGATAAGTTGTTATGTTGTAAACCTTCTGCAAAGCATAAACCTCATTTATGTTAAGCCCCGTTTCTATTACGGTTGGCAGAAAAGTGTAATTTGATTCTTGCGAGACTACGGCAAGCTCCTGCCCTTCTTCTCCGCAGTCAATACACACCGAATTTGGATAGAACATCAATGCAGTCTCTATGCTGTGACCGCAGTCTGCGTATATCTTGTTTGAAAGTATCCAGTAGTTAAGCCTCAAGTAAGCTAGCTGTATGCCTATGTTTGCGTACTGCGGTGGCAATGGATAACCGCTCTTTGCCCCGGAGAGCTCGGAATATATATTAGAAAGTTCCTGACTTACAGTTCCTAAGCCTGCCTGAATCAAAGGACAGGAGAAAGAGCTGTTTGAACTTATTGAAGCCGTAAGTATAAGTGACTCAAGATTTGCCTGATCCTGGTTTATGCTGTTTATTATTGGAGAGACTTTAAGCTCCGCAGCAATGTATCCAAATATGAAGGATAAACCTATTATTATTGCCACTATGAGAATGCTTACAAGCAATTTTGTCTTCCTGCTTACAAGCACATGATTCACTGCTTTCCGTTTAGCTCTTCGTTCCATTCGATTTATTTATTAATCTCAATGAATTTAAAAAGCCTGCAGTCCATGCGATTGCGAGCAAGTAGCCGTAAAGGAGTATGAAAATCATCGACCAGAAGCCGTCCTTTACCACTGACACCTTCTTGTTTATGTTCTTTAGTATGTAAAACATGGAATAGATCGCTATTATTACTGTTATTATGCCTATGAAGGAGAGCTCGTTGAAGCTAAAAAGAAAATTCACGAAAGACTGGTAACTCAGGGTAAACTTCAACCCCACCTGTGACAGCTGGAAAATGAATTTGGACAGATATAAATATATATAGTAGCCTAAAAGGGGAAGCGCCAAGAGAGACAAGCCTGAGGAGATAAGTATCAATGAGATGGTTCCTCTGTCTATGTTCTCATCGTCCCTTTTTACAACCAGCTGCTTCCTGTATTTTATCATGTTGAAAAAAGAACCAGAGTACCATCTAAACCTTTGCTTCATTAATGTCGGTATGGTTCTTGGTGGCAAAGTATAAGAGATTGCATCTAGCCTGTTCTCTATTCTGTAGCCGTTTATTAGCATCCTCATCGTAAGTTCCATGTCCTCTGTTATGTTGTTTTCATCGTAGTAGCCGGCCTTCTCAAGAGCGCTCCTGCTTATCAATGATCCAGGACCCGGTGCCACAAGAAGCGTGCTAAGCATGCTGAGCCCTTTCCTCAAGGCTATGTTGAACAGGTATTCATACTTTTGTATCATCTCCAACGGTTTCTTTGGCTTGTAAATCAACATTGAAGGCGCAACTATGCCAACATCCTTTTTCTCAAAGAAGGGAATGACGAGCTTGTTTATCAGATTTTTGTCTATTACGGAGTCTGCATCTAGGCTAAGTATCAACTTCTCGTCTTTCAACTTGTTTTTTATCACGTAGTTCATCACTCTGCTCTTTCCGTTCAAATGCGTGTCTACAACAGTTATGTTTCTGTTCTTGAAGGAGTATGCGGTCTTTCTTGTTATCTTGTCTGTCCTTTCATTCAACCCTATGTATATGTTGTACTTGTCCTTCGGGTAATTTGAGTTCAGTACACTGTCAACTGAATTTCTAAGGAACTTGCCTTCAAAAAGAGTTGGTATTACCACTGCAACCTTCGGATAGTTCTTTATCTTCGTCTTATTGTTTTCGCTTTCAAAAGTATCGAAGTAAACGATGAGCCAGAATATGACTGTAAGAAGTAGCATCGACATCAGTACATATGAAAGCACGCTATCAAAAACATCCATAGGATATAATAAAGATGGTACCTTTATATAAATTTGAATATCTTGTAATACAGCAAAATTATTGAATATTGTAGCTCAAATTTCCGAAAAGCTTAAGCAAAACAACTGTTGCATATGAACCCTTTTTAAGGTTGAATTTTATTATTGCGTTTTCGTCCTTTCTTTCGATAGAGAAGTTCTCTACATCAAGAATCGATTGGCGCGGAAAAACCTTCAAGCTTGCCTCTGGCATGCTTTCTATTTTCAGCATTTTTAAGTCATTTATTCCTTCCTCTTCCATTACCTCTTTTACTATTTGGCTTATATTGTCACTTCCAAGCTCCATTGAAAAGCCTACAACAGGTATTTCTTTCGGCAGGCTTTCGATGCCATACCTTTCTATTGCCCTGCTGAGGGTTTTATTGAATATGAGATATTGCATCGATTGCAGGATAAGTAGCCTTGCATATTTTGGCATGGTTCTTATTGCACCTATGTAGTCATTCTTGTGCTGCAGCAAATATTTTAGCGATTCGCTTTCAAAATAGAGCGAATGCGGAAGCCTTGAAAGTACTTCTTCTGCAGTACTCTTATCTATCTCTTTTCCCTCCAGATAAGGTAAGAAAGTCTCTCTTAATAGAATTCTGGCTTCTGCTGCGGCTTTTGATTCAGATCTTTCATTGAAAACCATTGTCATGAATGCTTCCCTGAATTCCCTCTTTATTATGTGCCTGGAGATTTCTATGTTTAGCGATGAAGCTCCAAACCTTTGAGGTCCGTAGAAGTTTGGCAGCTTGCTTATTTCCTTAGGGATACTTCCTATATCAACCGTTGAATCGAAATTCCTTACAAAAACGGTAAAACTATTTCCGTATAGTTTTCCGATCTTGCAGGGTTCTCCACTGTAGGCTATATCTCTTACGAACATTCTCTCAGAGTTTATTTTAAGTTTTTCTGCGTCTAACTTGAATATGGTTATCCTTTGAGAAGTCAATGCTCTTTTGTCCTTGTTCCCGTTGTAAGCTATCCTTTTGAAGCTGATGTGCAGATTTCTTGAAAGAATTTTTACAGCTTCTGGCGTTGAAATTCCCCTTTTTACCAGCGTAAATGACAAGTAATCTTTTTTTTCATTCAATATTTGCTTTTCTTCTTCTCTCTCTAACTTTAGAACTGCCCCATCTTCCTCTATCTCCTGGACTTTGAAATCTTCCTCTCTTTCAAATAAGCTTCCTTTTATGTTGTACGAATGAAAATTTTCTATGCCTATCTGTTCAAGCGTTAGCATTCTGATCAACCTAAATCAACCTTAAAGCACATTCCCGTAGCTAGAACCTGTTCTGGCTTGAAAGCATCGCACATGAAACTTACGGTATTTGCGGATTGAGGACCGCTGTACTGACATGCTGTTGAATAATAGCAGTAGAGAACTGCTCCACAGCCAAATTTAATCTTACTTGAGTTTACAGACGTGTAATTTTGCATGCATGTAGAAGAGTTTGCTGCTATTTCCCTAGTCAGTTCTTGACCGTATGCCGCTGCCTCCGCATCTAATTTTGCTAGGTTTTTTTGCTGCGATACATGATTCAGTGAAACTGCTATGAAGTAAACAAGGACTGCTATTACTATGAAAAATATTGCCGCTGCTATCAACTGCTTGTTTACTCTTTTCTTTTCTTTTTCCTCTTTTTTTATTATCAACTTCATAGATATCACTAGACTAATAAAGAAAACAAGAATTTATAAAACTA
>JAKAAG010000007.1:5160-42833 GCA_021797085.1 Nanobdellota archaeon | reverse complement strand
GAGGGAGAAAAAGGCAAGGAAGCTTACTTTTTACACGGCGTTTACGAAATAATACCTTTTTCTTCAAATGGCACTAACGATGAGAACTTCAAAAACGTATACAAGAATATGATTCCAGGGGTGGCCTACATAAACCCTATTTCAGTAGGTATAAACAGCGAAGATTTCAATAACTTGGATAAGGAAACTGGCCCTGTAAAGAGGGGAAACAAGGAATTCCTTGGTGTTGTGAATTTGGATTACCTAATCGGTTTGGAAAAAGGAAAGGTAAGCGATTACTTTGTAAATGGAGCGTATCTTATAAGAAAACCTGGAAAAGAAAAAGGTGAATACGTCCAGCCCAGCATTAGGTATAAGACTATGGAAAACATAGGCCAAGGAGCCGGGTTAATTTCTTCAAAGATAACTGACAAAATTGCAGATGCACATGGCTTTCCAAGGCCTAAACCAGGGGATGCTGTAGTGGGAATTGGTTACTTTGAAGATTCCGTATTGGGTTATAAGAAACATGAACCATACGCATTTTCAATGATTGTATCTACAGCCGGAGACAGAATGCAAGTCCCGCCGGATGCAATAGACAGCATGTATATAGAAGTTATTTTAGGCGTAGACAAAAAATTAGGAAAGAAGCTGGTCTAAAAGCTTAAAATAAATCAGCTGCAATACATTGGATGAGCAAGCTTGTTCTTCCGGATTACAACAATAGCATATGCAATTTATTCAACGAAGAGCTTTCCGTATTTGGTATAGAAAATACGGGAAAAAGGCTTGGACTTGATTTGAAGGAGGGAAAAAGAACTAGCCTTTTATTTGTAGATGGCTTAGGCTGGAACCTTTATTCCAATACCCGATATTTCTCAAGCTTTAAAAAAGCGAAAGTAAGCAGCGTATTCCCCTCAAGCACAGATACTGCATCCATTTCATTGGTTTCAGGATTAAACCCCGGAATGCACGGGGTTATTGGATATAAGGCTTTTTTAAAACTTACGGGTGCAATAGTAAAGCCATTGGAGAATACATATGCTTCTGCCCCGCACTCAAACAACCTGCTTAGCCACATAGGAAAACTAAAGGATATGCTGCGGATAAAAACAATATTCAACGCGCTTTCAAAAAAAGGTATACGCAGTCTTGTAATAACCCCCTCGTTTATAGTAAACTCCTCTTTCAGTTCTTTAATATTTTCAGGGGCTACAGAGATAAGTGGATATGAAAACATATGGGATGCCCTTTACATATACAGGAAGGCGCTGGAAAATGAATCCATAAAATTCATACATTTTTATATTCCGTATGTTGATACGCTGGAGCATATGTACGGCTATGATAACACGGAAGTTAAAGAAGCCGCAGAATACATATTAAAAAGGGTAAGCGAACTAAACGCAGGAAAAAAGACAAATACAATAATAACAGCTGATCACGGGCACAAAAAAGTCAATGAAATAATAGATTTCAGCAGGGATAAAAAGCTGATAAAAAAACTTGAACTGCCGCCTTACGGTGACACTCGATCTCCTTTGTTTAGGTCTAGGTATGAAATAACAAAGGATTTGGAGAAATACCCTATGAAGGTATTCAACAGAAACGAAAGGGAACTGCTTCTAGGCAGAATAAACAAAGATATAGAGGATACTTTGCCAGATTACTTTGGTGCGGCAGAAGGAGATTTTGGGTTTACATTTAACTATAGGTTGAACAAAAAAGAGGTAGAGCACAGAAATGAAGAACCCGTTTCAAATCACGGCGGATTATCAACCGATGAAATGGAAGTGCCAATTATAACCATTTAGATTGAAAATCTTAAATATTAATAAAAGCTGTAGAGTATATGAAAAATAGGGCGGAAAAAACGGTTAATTCAAAAAACAATATAGAAAAGATAATAAAAGACTTGGGGGAAACCGCACAGCACGTTAGTCTTATAAGATTGATAACTGATACGAGAGAATTTATGCGGTCTGAAGGATCCTCCTACTCTAGAGTACTAGACCCCAATCTAGATTACTCCATAAAAATATACTACAATGAATCACATGCAAATCAGGAAAGGCGGCTTGAAGTTTATTTCAGCAAGCCTTCCACAGATAAAAAAGGAGAGAAGGTGCTTGATTATGATTTTACTAACTGGAAATTAAGATATTACAAGGACGGAGAATGGAAGAAATTTCTTAGGTACGCATTGAATGATAAAACAATGAAATTTGACAATGAATTATAGGTAGATTAGCAAATTGCATTAGAAACAAAGATAACTTGGTTAAAATTATCAATCTGTTCTTTTCAGCTTATAGTCATCTAAAAGCCTTTTATCTTCTATTTTCGTAGGTGAGCCATCTATCGGTGAGTCAAAGCTCTTTGTCTTTGGGAATAATATAAAATCGCGTATACTCTGCTTTTCCTTTAGAACAGTAACAAAACGGTCAAGGCCTATTGCAAAACCTATGTCCTCCGGAGCGCCGAATCTAAGCGCGGTTATCAGGAAACCAAAGGCATCTAATGCCTCCTGCTCTGACATCCCTATCATTTTTAGTATTTTAAGCTGTAGATCTGCATTGTTTATTCTGACGGCTCCGCCGCCAACCTCATTTCCATTCAATACAAGGTCGAACTGCCTCCCCCTTACCTTTTCAGGCTCTTTTTCCAGCAATTCCATATCTTCTGTAAAAGGTGCCGTAAATGGGTTGTGTGATGGCTTCAGTTTTTTGGTTATACCGTCAACCTCAAACAATGGAAAGTCTATGACCCAAAGGAAGGAGAATTTGCTGCTGAATTTTCCTATTTTATCCCCTATTGCCTTTCTTATTTTGCCCAATGTCTGCAAAAGAAGCAGCTCATCTAAATCGGCTGCAAATATTATTATATCCCCATCTTTTGCCTTAAGCAGGGACATTAAGTCCCCCTCAATATTTGACAAAGAACTTGCAATTGCCTCCGGTATGGATTTAAGTTTTCCGTTTTCAACGAATAACCATGTAAGGCCCTTTAACCCATTCGTCTTTGCGAGTTCTATGGCAGAAAGCATGAAATCCTTGGTTATCCTTTCCGATTTGCCATAGTCAGCTGAAAAGCAAATTGCCTTTACCTTTCCGCCGTTTTCTAAGACTCTTTTTACGGTGTTGTAATCACTTTTCTTCATCGCATCTGTGATATCAATTATTTCATAGCCATATCTTAAATCAGGCTTGTCGCTGCCATACCGGTTTATTGCTTCTTCGTACTTCAATCTCTTTAATGGTAGATTTATGTCTTCATTCATTACCGATTTCAATATCTTTTCTATAAGGCTTTCTATCAAAAGCATAATGTAATTTTCATCTTTGAAGGAAACTTCTAAGTCAAGCTGGGTGAACTCGGGTTGCCTGTCTTCCCTTTGGTCTTCATCGCGGAATGCCCTCGCTACTTGGAAGTACTTGTCGAAACCGGCTACCATTATAAGCTGCTTGTATATCTGAGGTGACTGCGGAAGAGAATAGAAACTTCCCTTTTTTGTCCTAGAAGGCACTATAAACGGCCTCGCACCTGTTTCATAGGTATCCTTTACCAAAGTGGGCGTTTCAAGTTCAAGAAAGCCGTTGTCCCAGAAGAACTGCCTTGCTGCTTTGGTAACTTTATCCCTGAAAACTATGTTGCTTATCATTTCTGTTCTCCTCAGATCCAAGTATCTATATTTTAACCTAAGGTCCTCTGCTGCAAGAAACTTGCCCTTTTCATCCGTTATTTCAAACGGCGGCGTGTCAGCCTTGTTTATTATAATCAAATTTTCAGCTTTTACCTCAAACTTTCCTGTTGGATTTTCTTTGTCAATGGTTTCTTTGTCCCTTTCCTGCGCTAGGCCTTTTACCCTTATAACATACTCCCTACCAAGAACTTTTGCCGGCTCCAGAAGATTGCCATCAAAGACAACCTGTGATATGCCCGTTCTATCCGCTAAATCAACGAAGAGCTTTCCGCCATGGTCACGTATATATCTGCACCACCCACTTAAAGTCACTTCTTTACCGACTAAATCAGCCGACAAATCGCCGCAATAGATATCCATATCCTTAATTATTTAACATCCCTTTTATTACTTTCTTTATAAAATCCGCGGCTTCCTTTCCAGTAATATGGTATTTTTCTTTTACTTCTCCTATCATAAAATTCATTGCCTTTTCGTCTTTAATCCCCCTGTCAAACAATGTTTTATCTGAAGACAGCATCTCTTTTATTCCTGCTTCTATCTCAGTTTTATCCGCTTTCTTTTCAGATTTATTTGTTCTGCCAAGTAGCTGCAGAAAGCCCTCTTTTTCGATAGAGCTTACGTCCTTATCAAGCATTTTCCTAAACTCTTGTTCCGAATAGTCTTCTATGCCAAAGGATGCAAACTTCTCTATTAAAGAAACGCCTTTTTTAAATTCCTCCTTGCTTATACTAGTTAAAAGCGAAAGATTCCTCCTGTTGAAAAGAATCAATTCCCTTATAGTTTTCTCATTGTATTCGTTCTTATCTGCCAGTTCCTTTGCTATATTGCTTGCTATTACCGCTTTTGGTATTGTCAACTTTGTGGTGTCATAAAATGTCAAATCCGGCTCAAATGTGAAGCCGTACTCTTCTTCTGTTTCTTTTTCTCTTGAAGAAACTGTTTCATTTGAATCCTCCTTATAAGACCTTGTTTCTGCATTTATTTTCTTGCCTTCTTTAATAAGAACAGACTGCCGCTTTATCTCATATTCTGCCGCAGAAATCAAATTTTTGACCCCAGTAACGTTTTTTACCTCTACCCTTTTTTCTGCCAGGGATATGTTTAGATCTGTTTTCAATTCTTGGTTTATGTTAACCCCCTGGTAGTACAGTATACTCCTAAGCTCTTCTATAAAGTTCTTAAGTTCTTCCAAGCTTGTTATATCGGGTTCAGTAACTATCTCATTCAGAGGTACGCCGGATCTATTAAAATCTATCAAAGAGTAATCCTTTTCCCTTATTATCCTTGCAGGATCTTCCTCTATCTGCACCCTTCTTATGCCTATCTTTTTGCCATTTAAATCAACATAACCTTTTATCCCTATTGCTCCATCTAACTGCGTTATCTGATATCCTTTTGGTAAATCTGGATAAAAGTAGACTTTCCTGACAAACCAGGTTTTTTCATTTATTTCACAGTTTAATGCCTTTGCTATTCTTGCCGATATATCTAATGCGTTTTGATTCAAAACGGGCTTAGCACCCGGTAAACCAAGACATACCGGGCATACGTTTGAATTTGGCTCTTCTTGGTTTTCGTACGCCAAATCAGAGCAGAAAAGCTTTGTCTTTGTAGGCAACGCAACGTGCACTTCTAACCCTATTTTCATTATCCAATCTCCTCCTTAAACTTGTACTTAAAACCGCTTTCCCATTCTGATAAAAAATCCAATAAGGAATAATCATTGAAATGATCGGTTATTATCTGTGCTCCTAATGGCATTCCTTTTTCATAAAAATACGGAAATGACATGTGTGGAAAACCACAAAGATTTGGCGGTACTGTGAGCATATCCATAGAATATGCCTCTACAGGGCTTATGTCGCTTACCTCGCTTATTTTCGGAGTAAATATGGGCATGCTTGGCATTATGATAAACCCATCGTTAAGAAATTTTTTCATCCTTGCTATTATTGCATGCCTTATAGCAAGCGCCTTCTCGTAGTATCTCTGCTTGATGCTTTTGCTCCTTATGAATGTTCCGAGTATTACTCTCCTCTTTGCCTCCTTCCCGAACTGTTTTCTAGCAGACATAAAAAATTCGTTATAATTCAACGAAAAGTCCTTAACCTTAAAGCCGTATTTGAATCCCTGATACTTTGCAAGATTTGTTGAAGCCTCTGACATTGATAATATATAGTAGGCCGGAACAGAATACTCCAAGTAATCAACATTAACATGCTCAATCTCATAATCTTTTGCGGATAATTTGGCAAGCAAATCTTCAAACCTGTCCTTTATGCTTTCATCTATGTTCTCCACAAGATTATCTATTACGTAAAGCTTATGTGGATTTTTGTTGGATATTACATTCGAAAGAGAGGTAGTGTCCTTTGGGTCACTGCCGACCGTTTTTTCCATAACATCTCTTAGGTTATCTGCACTTTTTCCGATGAAACCTATCTTATCCAAGGAGCTTGCATAATCTATCAAACCATATCTGGAGATTGCCCCGTAAGTTGGCGTTAAACCCACTACCCCACAGAATGCCGCTGGAGCCGAGATTGAACCGCCTGTAGACTCTGCAATCGAAACATGCTCTTTTATCAATGCTGTGGCTACTGCACTTCCGGAACTAGAGCCTCCTGCGACATATTCTTCATTAAAAGGGTTCTTTGCAGGATGCTCTGAATTCAAACCAAAGCTACCAAACCCGAATTCATCCATGTTTGTTTTACCTATTACTGAAAAACCACTGTTTTCCAGCCTTTGAACTGCAGTAGCGTTAAATCCAGGCATATAGCCTTGCAATATCTTAGAAGAAGCTGTTGCGGGCATGCCTTTCACACATATATTGTCTTTAACGCTTATTATCTTTCCGCTTTTTTTATTTTCGTCTATAAAATTAAATGCATTTAGCCTTTCATTGGCCTGCTTAAGTTGCGAAATAAAGATAGCATACTCAGAATCAGTTAAACTAAGAAATTTGGCAGTCATATTTTTGGCCCTAGAAAGTAAAACCTGTAATTCTCTCCATTATAGAATATGTTCTCTATTTCATTCTTATTCTCAGTGCTATCGTCTCTAAGTTTTTCCGGAATTTCAACCGGATGAAAAGCCAGCTCTTCATTCTCCAAAGAAACATTTTCAAGTTTATCAAAAAACCTCAATATCTCATTTATGTCTTTCTCTATCGAAGAGTACTCTTCTTCGTCTAATTCTATTCTGGCAGTCTTTAATAGCCGTTCAAACTCGCCTTTTTCCATTTTAAGATATAATACTATAATTCCTAACATCAAATAAATATTAAACGAACCAATGAATAATACAGAAGATGAAAATACTTGTTGTAAAGATCCATTTTGAGATGGATAGAAACGTAAAAAGAGAAAGCGCCGCTCTGCAAATTATTTATAAGTGGGCCGATAAAGTGTTTCCTTCCGGTTATACTGTGTACAAAACAAAGGGCGTGTGGAATGGAAAAGCAAGAGATAGTTTTACAATAGAAAGATATGAAAAAAACGTTAAACTTGCAAAGGGCAAAAAGTTTTCCAAGGAAATCAAAGCACTGGCAGAAAAGTTAAAACAAAAAGAGATAATAGTAACTTATTTTACGGCAGACATGACAATTGTAAAGTGAACTGGTGTTAGTTATTTTAACACTAACTTTCTATTAAACTAATGCAAAAAAAGATAGAAAACACAATATTGGTTGTTATATTGGTAGTATTTTTACTTTATTTTCTTCTAAATTACAACCTTCCGCAGGCGATAAAAGACCTGGAAAAAATAAACCTGAGATATATCCCTTACATAGCACTTGCATGGGTGTTGTTCACTGCATTAAAGTTTCTGCCTTGGGAATTAACGCTTAAAAAGGTCAAAGTTAAAATGCCGTTAATAAAAAGCTTTCTTTTTATGTACGCATTTTTCGGCTTAGGAATGGGAAGTGCAGGTGTGGGACAGCTTATACCTCTAAGAAAGCTGGATAAATTCAAAAAAGACGCCAGGTTTTTCTCTGTAAGCATAATGGTATTCCTTGGCACTACCGGTGGGATGGGAGCAATACTTCTTGCACTTATATCCTCAGTATTGCTGTCAAAGTTCATACTATACCTTTTGTTTATATTTGCATTAGGGTATATTTTCATAACTATACTAGGATTTGAATCTCCTTACAAAAAGCTGGTTTCATTGATAAACAGCCGCAAAAGGATAAGAACATCTAAAACTATAAAGAGGGGATTAAAATACATCGAAGGCATGAGAAAGCAGAGGGGGTTGATGGCGCAGAGGTATTTTATTTCCGGTATGCTTCTGTTCATACCTTCATTGATAGCAGAAGCTCTGCTGCTTGTTTTTATACTTTCGGCATTTAATGTAAATATTTCCTTGCTTAGCGGCATATTTATATTCACTGTCTCCGTAACCATCGGGGGTATGTCCATGCTGCCTGCAGGTATCGGAACGGAGGATATATCATTGGTGGCATTGATGGTTCTATTCAATGTTCCGGGTGTATTGGCACTTGCATCCCTCATAATATTTAGGTTGTTTAACACGTTTCTAGTTACGGTTGTAGGGTATTTAACCATAGGAGTTATAAACTTAGATAAAAACATTAAAAAGATATGATAGACAAAATAAAAGTCTTACTTGTATCAGTAAGTTTTGCACCGAAAAGCGGCCTAGGTATAATAGAACATGGGATACTTCTCTATAAAGGTTTAAAAAAATATGCTAGAGATGTAGATGCAAGAGCTTACAGCCTGTCAAATAAACGGCTATTTGATATGGTCAACAAAACGAACAGGAAGTTTACCTTGGATAAAGACCTAGCAGATGGTTGGGTAAAGGGGAAGCCCGATATAATTCATTATATGTCACCTGGCATATTCGTCTCAAGCTTGTTTCTCAAACCATTCTTAAACATTAAATCAAAACAGGTAGTGTCAATACACGATTTAGATATGTTCAAGAAAATACCAAAGATAGGGATAGACAATTATGTAAACAAGGCCACCTCAAAAGGTTACATGTATCTGCCGGTAACGGCGATGAATAGGTTTGCACATGTAATGGAAAAAAGAGGGATGATCCTTGCCATTAAGAAGGCAGATCACATTTTATGTGTTAGTGAAAACACTCGCAGGGACCTTATAAATATGGGCGTAGAACCTTATAGGATCTCTGTAATATATAATATAGTAGGGAATAACTTTAAGAGACTTGAAAAACCCCGCAAGAAAGACAAGATAATAATAGGCCACCTAAGCAGTTATGCATACAATAAAAACGCAGAAATGCTGATAAAAGCATTCAAAAAAGTAAAGTCTGATAAATTTGAACTGCACTTGTATGGTGCTAAACTGCCATTTGATATATCTGATGACAAAAGAATAAAGTACTTTGGACATGCAACTGATACAGTCAAGATGTATAATTCATTTGATGTATTCGTTTTCCCTTCTCTTTGGGAGGGGTTTGGAATGCCTATAATGGAAGCTAAACGCTGCAAAATACCAGTTATAACCTACAAAAAGGGAGAATTGCCAGATATAGTGAAAAGGAATACGCTGCAATTCAAAAATGAAAAAGACCTCACTAAAATATTAGAGAATACAAAATGGAAAAAAGTGAACGTTAACAGAGCATACAAAGACACCAAGGAATGCGAAGAGAAAGTTATCATAAAAGAACTGGAAAAAATGTACAGAAAGGTACTGGGAGGGGGATAATGCTAATAGGCACATCAAGCTCTGCGCACCAAGTAGAAGGGAATGATAAGAACACAGATTGGTGGCATTTTGAGATGAACGGCAGGCTCCCATACAAATCTGGAAGCGGATGTATGGAGTACAAGTATTTCAAAAAAGACATAGAGATAATGAAAAGCTTGCATTTAAACGCTTACAGGTTTGAGATAAACTTTTCTAGGATAATGCCTTCCCCAGGTATAATAAATCTTGCTGCCATAAAACATTACAAATCAATTATAAAAGAATTAAAGAACGCCGGGATAGAGCCGATACCTACGCTTTGGCACTATACTCTGCCGCTTTGGTTTTACAACATACACGGATTCGAAAGAAGAGAAAATTTTACGTATTTCATAAAGTACGTTGACTCATTGCTAAAAAATGACCTGGACGTTAAGTATGTGCTAACGATAAATGAGCCAGTAATATACGCCTCAAAGGCATATCTTTCTAAGGAATACCCTCCCTTTAGGAGGTCTTACCTCCTGTTTAATAGGGTATTGAACAATATACTTTTGCTGCACAACCAAGTGTATGACATTTTGAAAGCCAATGGTTACACTGTGTCATTTGCTAACAATTTTATGGAATTTAAAAGCGACGCCATATTTTATCCTGTTGCAAAAACTCTTGATTATATGTTCAATCAGCGGCCGCTTATCCAAACTAGATTCGATTTCATAGGCATAAACTACTACAAAACGATTGATGCGATGCGGTTTTTGGCATCTAAGATAAACAAAAGCAGGAAAAAAATATGGTTTGTGGACCCGAAAGGGATAGCTAATATAGCAGAGAGAGAATACAAACTTTTCAGAAAACCGGTTATGATAACTGAAAATGGCGTTGATACTTTAGATGACAAATACCGGATAAAATTTATTAATGAGCATTTTTCAGAGCTGATGTCTGCGAAAAAAAGAGGTGTGCCAGTTATGGGCTACTTACATTGGTCTTTTCTGGACAATTTCGAATGGAACTTTGGGTATAATAAAAACTTTGGAATAATAGGCTTTGACAATTTAACGAAAAGGAGGATAATAAAGCCGAGTGCATTTGCATTGAGGGATATAGCATTAAAATACGGGAAAAAACGCTATTAATTCTTACCTTTGTTTTTACGCCTTATAGACTTAAACTTAAACCTGAATTTTTTTGTAAAAAGCGCAGAAACTGAGGCGAAAAAGTAGATCAAACCGGTCTTTATCGCCCCTTCTTTTGAATGCCTTCTGTACGACATCCTAACATGGTCTTTAATCATTTTGAACTTGCCCTGCCTTCTAAGCCTTGAAAAAAACTCCTTGTCTTCTGCAACGTCTATTTCTTCATTAAAAAGGCCGGACCTTTTTACTGCATCTAGTCTGCAGAAATCACAGCCATATGCTGCGGGCACCCACGTAAAAAAGCTTATTCTTTTATATAGATAGATTAGCTCGTTTAGAAACTTGAATTTTATTATGTCCCGTTTTTTAAGGTCTTTTAAACTCAATTTTGGTCTTGGTTCTATGCATACGACCTTCTTATTTTTTGGGTTGTCTAAGTATTTCACGACAGATTCGAAAAGGCCCTTTTGCAGTATATAATCCGCGTCTATCAGTGCAATTATTTCCCCTTTAGCTTTCTTAATTCCTGCGTTTCTTGCCGCTGAAACATTCGTCTTCGGTATTTTTATTACCTTTACGCCGAATTTTCTGAGTATTTTTGGAGTGCTGTCTGTAGATGAGTCTGCCGCTATTACCTCGTAATTTTTGTAGGTCTGCTGCTTTATTGACCTGATAAGATCAGGGACATAGCTTTCTTCATTGTAAACAGGTATGATTACAGAGATCTTTGGCCATTTTTTCATATTATAAACATTTTTAATAACCTACTTATTTAAAAACTATTTATTTCGATTAAAGAATCTCTACCCAGTAGCAATAAAACTACAAAAGAACCTATTTATCGGCTAAAATCCAATAAAGATTTGAGGTGGTGTTATGGCGTATACATTCGCATGTAAGGATATAGGAATGGACTGTGGCTTTAAGACCAAGGCAAAAACAAAGGAAGAACTCATGCCATTGATAGCAAAGCATGCTAAAGAAAAACATGGTATGGACCCGATTCCTCCTGATGTTATGCAAAAGGTAGAAGCTGCAATAAAGGAGAAAAAAGGAATCTTCTAAATACTTATAATTTTTATTTTATTTTTTAATACAATTTTTCTAATACTTCTCTTGTGAACTCTTCTCTGCTTTTAAATGGTGGATAGGAAGCAATATATTTCATCCAAGGATGGTGCATTAGATTACTGTCTTCTATTATTATGTAAGTCGGCTTGGACAGATGGACTGAATTATAAAAAAGCTCCATTGCTGTGCCTATGCTGTTTTCAGTAAGAATTGCAAGAATGCCATCGCACCTGTCTATGGCCTTTAAATCCTCCTCCACTATAAACTTGTAATCCAAGTTCTGTGTATAAATCTTGCCTTCCTTTAATTCTGTTGAGTCCTTCCTATAATTATCGAAAAAAGGGTTAAGCAGAGTTATGTTATATTTTTTCTCTACTGCAAGCTCCCATTCTCTTATCTCATTACGAGCCACGGTTGGATGTGCCAAGTAGAATGTCTTCTTGCTCTTAAAATCTGATATTATTTCATCAAGATTCCTATAAACTACCATTTATTGATAGTGTAACTGTGTAATAAATACTTTAATCAATAAAACAACAAAACAGAGGTCATTCCTTTATTCCTATGTATCTATCCCTTCCCATTATGGCTTCTTTTAGTAGAATTGGTTTAAAACCGGCTTCCTCTAATAACTGTAAGAACTCTTCCCTTTCCGTAAGTCTGAGCTCGCTTTTATCTTGGATATACATAACCCCTTTGTTCTTTTCCGCTATAAGATAATGCTCGTCCAAAATCGACATCTTTCCTTTTATAGCAGAGTAACCAACTCTAGATATTTTAACGGTATCACCGTCATAGCTGCGAAGATGTACTGAGCCCACTCTCCAATGTTCCTTATCAAACCAGGCATCTATTATGCAAATTCCACCAGGATTCAAGTGTTTATAAAATCCGGATAAGGTATTTCTTAACTGCGCTGCAGTCTTTGCATAGCCTATCGCACTGAACAAGCAAGTTACTACATCAAATTTCTGTTTTATATTTAAGGATAGCATGTTTCCCTGCAGAAATTTAACCCCTTTTACGTTTCTTCTTGCGATTTTTAGCATTTCCTCGTTTAAATCGACGCCTACACAGTCATAACTTGGCTTAAGATATTTTATGTGTAATCCTGTTCCACACCCCACATCTAAAAGGGATTTACCTTCATTTTTCTTATATTTTAAAATCAATTTAGAGATTTCTTCTGCTTCTTTCTTGTAGTCTTTAAAAGAGTATATCAGATCGTAGTATTCCGCCAATTTTCGGTAAGCATGCAATTCATTCATATCCTGTTTACTCAAATAATATTATAAATAATTGCTGAATTTTCCTTGAAATAGTAAGGAATTGGAAATGCTATTATATTTAAAAATCTAAAAAGGGGTAATACTATGTGGAAGAAGAGCCATCTGCAGAAATGCACTACAGTTCTCCTATAAAACAGACATATCCAAAAAGGAAGCATTCTTTGACACTTTCCTTCTGGGTAGCGTACATTGCCTACATTGCATTGGCCAGCATTCTAGTATTAGTAGTAATCCTAATGATTCTTTTCAATTTTTATCCTAACATCGCGCTCAACATATTTGTATTTGCAGAGTTATTTGCGGATCTGCCGGTTCTCATCGGCTCCATTGGTGCATTCATAATACCGATACCAATAATTTCTACTTTAATTGGTTTGGTTATACTATTTATCGCTATAAGATACATTGGAGGAACGGGTGCTGCAATCCTTTACTTTGGACTAAATGGAGTTGCAATTCTTATAGGTTACAGCTTGTCTAGTCTGGAACCCACCGGAAATTATAGTAATCTCCCGAACATGCTTACGCTACTTTTTATCGGTTTAATTGCCGGCATAGTTTCCATCATCGGTGTTTACCTCACGCACAAATGGAAATTGTACGGTGTTGGGATAGTATACATTGGCTTGGGAGTATTGACAGCAATAAGCCTGGTTTTGGTACCCTCAATAGAAATCTATGTTTTGTCAATAGGGTACCTTGTCGTGCTCTTCTTTCTTTTACAAGGAGAGCCTTATGAATTCGACGGACCAAAGATATTTAGCAAAGTAAACATGGGTCTTCTTATAGCATCTATAGGCATAATGACAATACCAATTGCACTCCCCGGAGTACTTGTTTAAAACAAAGAACTAGATGTAATATGCCAAAAAAAGAATGGGGCAGCCGGGATTTGAACCCGGAACATCCAGAGCCCAAGTCTGGCATCATAACCAAGTTAGATCACCGCCCCATACAACGTAAAGAATATTCATTCTTATATAATAAGTTATTCTATCCCTCATTATAGTAATTTTTGAGCCTAAGTTGCCTTTCTTCTTGGGAGATATTCTTTAGTATCAGCTCCCCTAGCTTTGCTTCATTTTCATTTATCCTTGAAAAATCATAAAATTTGCCCGAGCTTTTCTCAAAATAAAAACTTGTGCCGGAAAAGAAGGTTATTCTTTCATTTGAAATGTAAAATTTATTAATCTCATTTCTTGCCGGCAAAAAGTAATCTATTGAATGGTTGTACTTACTTTCTACTGCGCAGTTTCCATTTTCTTCCAGTATCCCTTCCAAGTAAGATTGCATTATTCCGTTTTTCTTTGATTCCGAAAGTTTCTTCAAATCAGATACCAGAATATCCCTTCCCACTAGCTTCCTAAGAAGGAAAAGCGAATTAATATAATCTTTTCTGTAAATCTTTTTAAAGTCCGGAAGCATACCGTACATTTCAAAGGATTGCGAATCTGTAGAGACCTGCTCAGTGGGTATTTTTGTTATGCTGTCAAGCTTCTTTGCCTTTTCCGTTATTTCAAAAACCAAAGAATCAAATCTTTCATTGTAGGTTACCGTGGCCATCTTTTAAGACTAGAATTAAACTTATATATAAATATTACAGAAAACTTTCCGATTTTATTGTAATTTTTACAAGAATATGTTAAAACATTAATGATAATTTAGCAAGTGAAGATAATTGACTTTTTCCCATTCATCAGAAGTGCTTAGATAATGCACTAAACTCGCAGCGGCACTAAGTTGTTTATAGTTTAGTATTTCGCAATTGTCTGCAATTAGTTTATACAGCTCTGCTATATTTTCTTCTTCTCCTTTCTCAGGAAGATTTCCAAATTTATAGTCCTTCTTTAATTCCTTTAAATTATAGATAAATTCGAGGTTTTCCACAGTTTCCTCTATTTTATAACTTGTTTCTGAGCTGATACTGCCTTTCAGATTATAAACAAATTTTTCCAGATTATCTATAAAGAATGGATCGTGATTTTCTTTGCAGTCACTATTAAGCTGGAATACCTCATTAAGCAACCTCTTCTTATTAGGAGCAACATTATCTATAGCATTAAGCAGTAATCTGTTTTCTAGGCTATTTTTCTTATAAACCATCTAAAAATAATGAAAACAAGTAGTATTTAAGTGTATTTTTATATTGTAATGGATTACTCCATGTTTGAAAAGTTTATTATGTTATCTTCGTCTACTGTTCCAAGAAAAACTGCTCTACAGCAATATCTTTTTATCCCAAGCTCATCTAAAACTTCTTTAGGTGACTTCTCTGCTATGCCTTCTTTGTACTTCTCCCAATACTGTGACAAAGGTTTCCCACAACTGTAACATCTCATCGGTATCATATCATTTCTATAACTGTAACTGTTCGCATTATGCCATTCATTTTCCTTATTTTCCTGACAAACTCTTGTATGTCATGAGTCGTCTTTGTGTTTATAACGAAAACGGCATCATACTCTCCATAAACCTGAAAAGCTTCCTTAACCTCTGGAAGCTTTTTGACGCTGCCAAAGGTTTTTTCCGTTTTCTCTGGGGCAATATTGACCAGTACAATGGCTTTTACCATTGCTATTTAATGTCAAATCAATGTATTTAAGCTTTATGCAATCTATATTATTGAAATAATATGATAGTTATAGACGTGGAGACTTCTGGAACGAATCCCTATAAGCATTCTATATTAAGTATAGGGGCAGTTGACTTCTTTAACCCGGAAAGGCAGTTTTATCAGGAATGCCAAATCGAAAAAGACAAGGAATACACGGAAGAAGCCTTGAATGTGAACGGTTTCAAGAAAGAAGATTTAAACGATCCAAAAAAGAAAACCTTGGAGAAGGTATTAAATGAATTTATTGAATGGATGAAACCAGTGGAAGACAAAACAATAGGCGGTCATAATGTAAACTTTGATGCCGGATTCTTGAACTACTCTTTTAAAAGATACAATATAGATTTCTCATTTGGCCACAGAGTATTAGATACGCATTCGCTTGTTTATGCATCTATGCTAAGTAGAAATTTAAAAATTCCATTAAAAAATGAAAAAACAGACATAAACTCAGATTACGTGTTCAATTATGTGGGCTTGCCCTCCGAACCTAAACCCCACAATGCATTAAACGGGGCGAAAATGGAAGCTGAGGCACTGTCAAGGCTTATCTTCGGAAAAAAGCTCTTAAATGAATATGATAGCTACAATGTGCCTGCATACCTATCAAAAATCTAATATCTAGTAAAATAAAGATATTTATCTGTTTATAGACAGATTCTTAAAATGCGGTCATAGTATAGTGGTAGAACATCAGCCCTCCAAGCTGAGAACGCGGGTTCGAATCCCGCTGACCGCATAGCTTTTTTTATTTAGGTGTACAGTCTCTTAGTTCTTATTTCTTCAAGCTTTTAATTTACCAGCATTATATTGCTTACTTCCATTTTCAAGAACATTTAATCCCTCATTAATTTTGATATGAAACAATTAAATTTTGGCAATTTATTAAGATAACATGGCAAAAAAATATGAAATCATAATAATTGGAGCAGGAGTCGTTGGAACCGCAAGCATGTATGCTCTAAGCAGATATTCTGAATTCAAAGACGTGCTTATAATAGAGAAGGAAAAGGACGTTGCATTGCTTAACTCAAACAGCAACAACAATAGTCAGACTCTTCATTCTGGGGAGATAGAAACAAACTATTCAATAGAAAAAACTAAGGAAACAAAGGAAAATGCAAAATTAGTCGTAAGTTATGCAAATAAGGAATTAGATGAAGATGAAAGAAAGAATGTCATACAGAAATGCCAGAAAATGACGCTTGCAGTTGGAGACGAGGAAATAGATAAACTCGAAAAAAGGTATGATTCGGAATTCAAGGAGATATTTCCATATGTTAAAAAACTAGATAAAAAAGAAGACATAGCAAAGGTTGAGCCAAATGTAGTAAAAGGAAGAGAAGAAAATCAAAATTTACTTGCTCTTTTCACGGATAGCGGATACATGGTTGATTACCATAACCTGTCAAAATCTTTTATGGAGATAGCCCTGCAAAA
The DNA here is from genome assembly GCA_021797085.1 of Nanobdellota archaeon. Classification (GTDB taxonomy): domain Archaea; phylum Nanobdellota; class Nanobdellia; order Parvarchaeales; family Parvarchaeaceae; genus Parvarchaeum; species Parvarchaeum tengchongense. The sequence continues at coordinate 25,890 of JAKAAG010000007.1, read as the reverse complement.
AGAATCATTTAAAGCAAAATTCAACGAAGAAGTAAAAGAGATAAAGAAGACTTCCCAAGGTTATACAGTAAAAACCAATAAAAATGAATTTCTTTCAGATTCTGTGTTAGTAACCGCTGGAGCATACAGCCTTTTCTTCGCAAAAAAATTAGGATACGGAAAGAACTTAGGTATATTATCTGTTGGCGGCAAGTTCTATTACTCAAAAAAAGTACTAAACGGAAAGGTTTATAGGGTTGAAAGAGAGGGGATACCCTTTGCAGCTGTGCATGGCGATCCCGACATTACAGATCCAAATATAACTAGGTTCGGGCCAACTGTTAACATATACCCTGAACTTGAAAAAGGAAATATTTATTCTATGCCAGATTACTTCCGCTCACTTAACTTCAATGAAGATACTGCAAAGAGCCTAGAAAATATACTGTTTGATAAGACTATATCAAAAATTGTAAAGGAAAACTTGATTTACTCCATACCATTTATTGGTAAGATATCCTTTACTAAAAATGAAGTAAACAAAATAGTGCCATCACTTAAACCAGATGATCTTAAGCTTGCCGAGAATGTCGGAGGCATCAGACCACAGATAATAGACACAAACAAAAAGCAGCTTGCATTGGGCGGAACTGCAATAGAAGGTGACGGCGCCCTATTCTCAGTAACGCCGTCTCCGGGCGCAACCTCTTGCTTGAAAGAAGCAATGGACAACTGCCTTTACCTTGCGGATTACAATGAAAAGCAGTTTTACCTTGAAAAATTCAAACAAGATTTGGATTATAAATTATAAATAAACATCAAAAATTACTTTAATAATTGTAAAGCGATATTATCCCATGGAGATATTGTTTATAGGGAGGTTTCAACCCTTTCACAAAGGCCACCTTAACACAATACTTTCAATCTGTAAAAATAGAAACGAAATAAAGATTGTTATAGGGAGCAAACAGTTTTCGTTCACAGAAATAAATCCATTCACGTTTGAAGAAAGAAAAGAGATGATTGAACGCTCGCTTAAAGACGAGAATATTCAAAATTTCAAAATATTTGGATTAGACGATAAAATGTCATACAGCAAGTGGTTTAAAGAGCTTGCAAATACCGTCGGTTACTTTGATGTGTGCTACACTGGAAATAAACTTGTGAAAAAAATACTTTTAGATAACAAAAGTAAGGTAGAAAAAATAGGGGAGTTTAAGCGTGATAAATTATCTGGAACAAAAATAAGAAAAATGATTTTATTAAACGAAAAAATAGAGCATTTACTACCAGAAGGAACTTTAAAAGTTATACATAAAACAGACGGAATAGAAAGAATAAGAAACATTGACATAACTGGCAGCAAAAGAGTATTCACTGTAGGACATTCTACTAGAGACATAAAAGATTTTGTGTTGTTGATGAAAGAATATGGGATTAAGGAGGTTGTAGACATAAGAACAATACCGAAGTCTAGGCATAACCCGCAGTTTAACTCCGGTAGTTTAAAGACCGTTTTAGCTGAAAATGGAATTGAATATAAACACTTTAAAGAGTTGGGGGGCCTAAGAAAACCTGGTAAAGATTCAATTAATACCTTCTGGGAAAACGAATCTTTCAGGGGTTTTGCCGATTACATGCAGAAAAAGGAGTTTAAAGTAGGAATAACTAAGCTAGTTAAAATATCCGTTAAAAAAAGAACTGCAGTAATGTGCGCAGAGGTATTGCCATGGAATTGTCATCGTTCTCTTATAGCAGACTTACTTACTGCAAAGCACTTTTCAGTGACACATATAATAAACCACAATGAAACGTTGGAGCATAAAATAAACAAGCATGCTGAAAGATATCGCGGCAGCCTTGTTTATAAATAAATTCTATTTATTTGAGTACTCTTCTTCTTTGTCTTCCTTTACTTCTAAAGGTATGCCGGACTTCTTGAAAAGCTCAACAGTATCTTTATCGTCGTGGTATTTTTTAAATGCAACGACTCTTTTAACGCCTACTTGAACAAGCATTTTTGCACATGTGAAGCAAGGTTCCATTGTTACGTAAGCTGTTGAACCATCAAGAGAAACACCGAATTTTGCAGCTTGTGTTATTGCATTCTGCTCTGCATGTACTGTTCTTACACAGTGCGTAGTTATCTCTCCCGTTTCATTATCATACTGCTTCCTCAACATGTGGCCAACGTCATCACAATGCGGCATTCCCTTCGGTGAACCAGCATAGCCAGTAGCAAGAATTCTGTTTTCCTTGACAATAACGCAGGCCGCATGACCTCTATCGCAGGTTGATCTTTCTGCTACTTTTTTTGTTATCTCGGTAAAATATTCATCCCAACTTGGTCTTACCATTACAGTATAGTTTAATGTCATAATAAATAATTTCTCTAAACGCTAATACGATTATTTATGGCAGGTTGATATTTCAAAAATATTTAAACTAAGGATGTTTATATCGTATATAATAATTCTAGGAGGTAATATGGAAATAGGAAAAGAAGTATTTGAATTTAAGGAAAAGGCATATTTTCCAGATAGTGATGAAATAAAGCTGATTGACTTGAAAAACTACCGCGGAAAATGGGTTCTCTTAACTTTTTACCCCGGAGATTTCACATTTGTATGTGCTACTGATATTGAGGCATTAATGGAGAAATTCAGCGAATTTGAAAGCGAAGGCATTGCTGTCTTTGTTATAAGTGCCGATACAGTGTTTTCGCATAAGGGCTGGGTTCAAGCTTCTCCAAGAGTAAGCAAAAGCAAGATACCAATGATAGAAGACCCAAAAAAAGAGGTAATAACCAATTATGGTTTCTTAAACAGTGAAACTGGTGGCGCCAGAAGAGGGATGGTAATTATAGATCCTGATGGAAAACTACAGTACTACTCTATTTTCAATGATGCGCTTGGAAAGGATATTGGTCATATAATGTTTGCGCTCAAGGGCCTTAAAGCCATATACAACGCGAAAGAATCTGAAGGCCACATATGTATAGTACCAGCGGTGTCAAAATCAACTGAAACAGTTAAAACCATGGACGTTGATACTGTCAAGGACATAGGAAAACTTTAGATTATAACCCAAAGAAAATAGCAGAATCAGTAGGTGTGAACTGTATAGAGGAAGTTAATTGCCTTGAAAAAGCAATTAAAAATATTTAATAAACACTTCAAATGTTTTTATTAATAAGAAGATTATTGATGGCCGTAAGCACCGAGCATTGCACTTAAAAGGACCAAGGCTATTAAAAACATTTTAATACCAGGGTCTACAGTCACTTTTGTAGCTTCTTCTATTGAACTTATAAGAGCATTACCTGTATCTGTTAGATAATCACTTAATTCAACCTCTGGTTTTATAAAATTCTGCAGGTCTCCCTTTATTATGGCAGTTATATCGTCATTTAAGTGATCCATAAATAATTGTACATTCTTGAAATTTGGATCGGCCTTAAACTCTGCAACTAAACCATCTTTACCAAGAGATTTTATATACTCGCCGACACTGCCTTTCTTAGTTTTCCACTCATTGCCTTTGGATGAAAAATAAGCTTCTAGTAATGAACGAGTGTATGCTCTTTCCATAATTATAAATTAATATATTTAGTATTTAAGTACTTATCAGTTTATCTTTGGTTATAAATAAAAATTATAAATATACGTAGAACTTTAAAGGGGGTATGGAACAGATGGAAGCACTTATATTCGTTGAGGTTTCACAAGGGTCTTCAGCAATAGAAATAGCCAAGGCCGTTAGCAGTGATGAAAAGGTAACAGAAGTAATGTTAATAAGCGGGCAGTGGGATTTATTAATAAGATTAAAATACAGCAATATAGAGGAGCTTTCAAACTTTGTTGTTTCGCAACTAAGAAAAGAAAAAGGTGTCGGCAGAACTGACACTACTATAGTATTAAACAAGGTAAAGTGAGGTAAAAATGGAAGAAGACGAAATTGAACACATTGAAGAAGAGAATGATAATGAAGAAACTACAGAAGAGATACATTCTGACTTTGAATACAAGGATATAAAAGATTTGCCGGGAGTTGGCAGCACTATTGCTTCAAAGATAAGAAATGCTGGTTACCAGGATATAATAGCACTTGCAACCGCTAATCCATTGGTTTTGGTAGAAGCCTGTGGGATAGGGGAACCAACGGCAAGGAAAATAGTAGCTGAGGCAAGAGAAGCGTCGAAAATGAACTTCATGTCCGGATTAGAGTTCGAAGACAAGAGAAAAAGCGTACAAAGGATATCTACTGGGAGTGAGGCCCTTAATATTTTGTTAGGTGGAGGAGTAGAAACGCAGTCAATAACTGAATGCTACGGAGAATATGGTTCGGGTAAAAGCCAACTTGCCTTTCAATTGGCAGTTAATGTACAACTACCATTGGAGAAGGGAGGATTAGAAGGCCATGCGATATGGATTGACACAGAAGGAACTTTCAGACCGGCAAGAATCGAGCAATTGGCAGCAGTAAAAGGCCTTGATCCCAAGCAGGCTTTGCAAAACATAAAAATAGGAAGAGCTTATTCCTCTGATCATCAGGTTCTTTTGGTTGACAAAATACCTGAATTAATAAATGCAGATCCTAAGATAAAATTGATAGTAGTGGACAGCATGATGGCCCTATTTCGTGCTGAATACGTTGGTAGGGGAACATTAGCAGATAGACAACAGAAAGTGAATGTAGTTCTACATAATCTTCAAAGACTAGCTGACCGTTTTAACGTGGCAGTTTACATAACAAATCAAGTAATGGCCAGGCCGGATGTAATGTTTGGAGATCCAACTGCAGCAGTTGGTGGACACATAATAGGGCATGTAGCTACTTACAGGATATACTTAAGAAAAGGTAAGAAAGGCTCAAGGGTTGCAAAGCTAGTGGACTCACCAAGCCTGCCTGAAGGAGAAGCTTCTTTTGAAATTACATCCAATGGAATAATGGATATAGAAGAAGAAAAGAAAAAATAAGCCATTTTGCTGGTGAAACATGAGATTAGAAGGCGACAGACTCAAAGATATCATTGGCTTAATTGAACCTATAAAAGACCCAGAGATAGGCATAAGCATAGTTAAGCTTAGAATGGTAGAATCCATTGAAGAAGAAGATGGAAAGATAAAGGTAAATGTAAAATTAACCGTGCCAGGCTGCCCTTTATCCTCAACAATAGAGAAAGACGTTAAAAAAGCACTTAAAGAGAAAGGATATAACGATGTAGAAGTAAACTTCGGATTCATGTCCAAAAAGGAGTTAGAAGACATAAAGGAAGTTGTAAGGAAGGAACAAATACAAATGCCGCAGAGCATAGAAAGATACGAGAAAAAAAGTATAAGAAGAATAATAGCGGTTTACTCTGCAAAGGGGGGCGTTGGAAAAAGTACTATTGTAAAATTACTTGCAGAAACTGCAAATTCAATGAATTATAAAACAGGAATACTTGACTGCGATATCTCTGGCCCGTCAATAACTTCTTTATTCAATTTAAAAGAGAGAGCATATGCCGATGAAGACGGAAAAATAACCCCCATAATAAAAGAGGGGATAAAGATAATGGCAGTTGATATGCTAACCGACGTAGAAGCAATAATATGGCGTGGGCCATTGGTCTCTAGTGCAATAAAACAGATGTACAATGATACTAATTGGGGCAATTTAGATATACTTTTCTTAGATTTACCTCCTGGAACTAGTGATGCGCCTATAACTGTCTTTCAGTCAATACCTGTTGATGCAACAGTGGTAGTTACAACACCTCAAGAGCTTTCCAACTTAATTGGAAAGAAAACAATTGTGGTTGCCAAAAGCCTAAACATCCCAGTAATCGGCGTAATAGAAAACATGAGTTACTTTGTATGCAAACACTGTGGAGGAAAAAATGAAATAGGAAATAAAAATACAAAGCTTGATCTCCCAATACTTGCAAAATTGCCTTTCTTTAATGACCTTAATGCAGAAAAGGAAGAAAGCATAAACCAACTAAAGATTGCCGTTGGTAAAATAGTTAATGGATAATTTAATTAATCGTTTTATAGTATCATAGACAATATAACTTATGGAAATATTCAAAGAATACGACATACGTGGATTATACCCCCAGGAGATAGACGAAGAAAAAGCATACAAGATAAGTAGGGCAATTGCAACCACCTTAAAAGGTAAGAAGATATTCTTAGGATACGACAATAGAGTAGGCAGCCTAGCAATAAGAGACTTCGTTAAAAAAGGCTTGGTTGAAAGTGGAAAAGATGTTGTGGATTTGGGCTTAGGGCCAATAATGATACCTGTATTTGCTTCATTTATTGAAAAAACAAACGGACTATGCATAACAGCATCCCACAATCCTGCAAAGTACACTGGATTGCTGCCTTACAACAAAGGTGTCACTGTAACACCGGAAAAAGTAAAAAGTGTGTACGATAAAGGTAAGTTCACTGAAAAGGTAGGTAATATAGTAGAAGAGGATTATTACGAGAGGTATATCTCTTATATAACAAAAGGAATCGGAAAACTCAATCTAAACGTTGGAATAGACAGCATGGGCGGTTCGACAACAAGTATAGCCCAAGATATTTTTAAAAGACTCGGCTGTAAAATAAAGCTTTTACACCCTATGCCAGATAGCAATTTTTATGGCAAAACTCCCGAGCCAATAAAAGAAAATGCAATTGAATTGGGTAAAATGGTTAAGAAAAGCAGCTTGGATTTAGGAATGCAGTTCGATGCTGATGGTGACAGAGTAGCTTTCGTAGATGAAACAGGTAAATTTGTAGATCCTATGGTTATAACGATGATATTCATAAAATATCTAAAACTTAAGAAAGTTCTAGCTACAGTATCTTGCTCCTTGCATCTCGAAGAATTTGCAAAAATCACTTACTCAAAGGTTGGCAGGCCAAACCTAGAAAAAAGGCTTGTAAACAAAAAATTCGACTTGGGAGTGGAGACAGCTTCGCACTACTATTTTGCAAAGTATTTTCCTTTTTCAGACGGATTATTAGGAGGCATACTGCTAGCCAATATTCTAAATAAGACTAAAAAGAAACTAAGCCAGCTTGTTAATGAATTTCCAACAGTATATTTCGGTTCAGCATCCCTTCCATTCGAAAATGAATCAAAAAGAACCGCGAAAATGAATAAAATAGAAAAAGAAGCGGTTAAATATGGGAAGATTGAAAGAATAGACGGAATAAAGGTGATAAACGAGCAAGGATTTATGCTGTTCAGAAAATCTAATACAGAACCAATACTAAGAGTTTATTATGAAGGAAAAGATGAAGAGGCTTACAGGAAAATAAAGGATATTGTAAATTCAATCATAAAATAATGGAAGAGTGGATAATCGATAAGATAACTGAAAAAAGCAATAAGTCAAAGGAAGAGATACTTGATATTATAAGACAAAGGAAAAAGCAGTTTCCAGAGTTAACTGAAGACGCAATATTAAGGATGCTGGCAACGGAAAATGGCATTATACCAATTAAACGGGATTACAAGATAAAAGAGATAAACCAGAGGATAAACCACGTAAACTTGTCTGCAAAAATAAAAAGGAAGTTTCCACCAAGAACTGTAACAGTAAAGGGAAGAGAGGCCAGAGTTATGAATTTTGTTATAGAAGATGAAACTGGTGAAATGCCAGTAGTAACTTGGAATGAAAATTATATTGACAGAATAATAAACAGCCCAGACGGAGAAAGCATATCAATAGCAAATGCATACTCAAAAGAAAATCCCTTTAATGGAATCATAGAATTAAACCTTGGAAGTGGAAGTGCAATATCTGTAAATTCAACTGTTACTCAAAAGAAAGAGGAAATAAAAACGGTGTACAAAAAAATAGGAGACATAAAGGACGGAGAAACGGCGGATATAAACGGATTTATAACGAGACTTTTCTCAGATGATATTTACCTAATAAGGTGCAATATTTGCAAAAAGAAAGTAGATGTTGAATGTGATGTCCATAAGGATAAAGCACTGTCAAAAACTTTACGGATAAGGGGAATATTCGACGATGGCATTTACAGTTCAAGCATAACATTCTTTGACCGGCAAGCAGATTCTCTTTTGAAGCTTTCACAAAGCCAGGACATAAAAGAAAAACTAAATGATATTTCATTTGGTTTGTACCAAGTAAATATAAGCGCAAAAATGAATAAATTTAATGATAATTATTCATTGACTGCAAGAAAGATTTCTAAAACGGAATATAACCTTTCTTAAACTATACAAAGATGTAAAGAAAAGATCCAATAGTTATTAAGGTTATTCCAATTAACCCAAGTTTTTTCGCTCTTTCTCCTAAAAGCAAAAATGATGCCACTATTACTATTGGAATCCCTAATTGAGCAACAAAGGGAGTTAGAACTGCATTAAATTTGTAAGCAAACGAGAAAACAACTGTTGCAACGCCATTGAGAATGCCCGCTAATACGATGTACTTGAACTTTTTATCAGAGACGTAATAAATAATTGATTTATGTCTATTCTGTAAAAACGCCACAGGCAAACAAAACAGAAAAGCGAATGATTGAAGGATTGCATAGTAAAGCAATGGGAGATTTGTGTTTATAGTGTAAAATAGAACCCACATAAAAACCCATAAGAGTACCGCCAGCAATGTAAACACTACATACTTAGAAAACTTAGCTTTTCCATTTGTATTAAATAAGAGGAATACTATCCCCCCAATTATAATTAAAAAAGGGAGTATAATTGAATGCAAGTCAGAAATGAAAAAGAATATGCTGCTGAATAATGCTATAAGCACCTCTTGTGACCCGACAATTGTATTTATTATAGATATGTTGTAATGCTCTACTGAATAAAGCATCAGATACATCCCTAAAGTATACATCGCACCTAAAATTGCAAGCAGCGGCAGGTACGCTATATCAAAGGATAGGCTTCTATAAATAATAAATGGAACTATAAGAGTGCCGATTGAGGAAAATCCAAGAAATATTGGTATGAATTTTCTGTAGCCAACACTTCCTATGTATTTTTTTGATATCAATGGATACACTGAGAATCCAACAAGTATTATAAAAAGAGAAAATATATAGGTATAAAGCATATCACAGCTTTCTTATGGAGCCTGCCTTGCCTACGTTCACCTGCAGCTCGTCTCTAAATGATTTAACGTAGCCTTTGTTTATTTCTATAGTATCCCCTACAGAAAACATTTCAATTTGCTTTCCCCATAAAGAAAGCTTGCATTCCCCGCTATCATCTTTTATTTTTGCGGTGGCGACTTTATTACTGCCGAATTTGGTCATTACCTCTCTTGCTTCTCCTATTTCGGTTATTTCTGCTGACAAATCAACGTCACTCATTCCATCCTTTAATTCCGATATTTTCATTTTTTCACCCCAAAAAAGAAGAATACAATAATGGAAGCAGTATTGTAACATCACCTTCTACAGTTATCTGTTTTGCTTCCGGCTTAACTTTGCCCCAAGATATTGCTTCTTCCAACCTTGCGCCTGACAGACTACCGTCCCATTCAACTGCGGTAGTCATGTATATCGCATAATCCAAACCGTTCTTAAACTGGTTCCACCAAATTGTATGGTGCTTGGAGATCCCCCCTCCAAGCATTAAAGCTCCGCTCTTTTTTGCCTTAAAGACTATGCCTGCCAAAAGATCTTCATCTTTTATTAGATTTATTTTGAAGTCCTTATCTTTCTGCGAGTACATCCATATCTGTGAACCCACACTTCCATCTGTTATTCCGGGAACTATTATGGGTATGTTATTCTTCCAAGCCCAGAAAACTATTGACTCTTTTGCATTTTTCTCCTTGCTTATCTTACTCCCAATAAATGATATCAACTCACTTGTTGAATATTCTTTTTGCTGCCCCGCCGCTTCTTTTAGTATAGGTATGAGCTTGTCTTCGAGAATATATCCATAACTGTCATTTGGTATGAATATATTGTATAAACGATTTATGCCTTCCTGCCTTAATTTTGCATCATCCGACATTTCAGTTCCTGCGTAATAGTCTTTCCAAACTTTTGCAAGGTCATGGTCCAGTGTTCCGCAAGTAGTTATTATCACATCTACAAGCTTGTTTTTTACTAAATCCACTATTACGCCTCTTAAACCTGTTGATATCACGTCGGCTGGAAAAGAAAGGAATTTAACACATTTGCTGTCTCTTTGCATGTCTTTAAATATATCAGAAGCTATTGCTAATTTCTTTGCAGTGAACCCCCCGCTCTCTGAAAAGGCGTTCACTAAGTCAGAAACCTTCTCTCCTTTTTTAATCTCTATGTTTTTTACCTTCTTGCCTAGCATCCTTATTTTAGTGAATTTATTATTTAAATATGTTTTAAATTAACTCGATATTACAAGGATAGAATCGTCTTGGCCCTCTGTTTTTAGATAACTAGAAGCCGCCGCCCTTACATCATCTAGAGTGAGGGTTATTGCCTCTTTGTATAACTGATTTATATCCCGCCCATATTTCAAAGAAGAAGTTAACATTTCTGTAGAATGGTCGAGTGTGGAATCGAATGTATCGGCAAGACTTGCTTTCAAGCTTATATTAGAGTTATTTAAGTTTTTGTCAGCAACATCTCCATTTATTATCTTTTCTATCTCGCTAAAGATTAGCTTCTTGCTCTCTTCTAAATCCCTACTCTTTGTCTTTGCGTACACAACAAGATAACCTGTGTGCCTGCTTATATCTATGTCTGAATCTGCTAGGTACACCAATCCTGCGTTGTCGCGCAGACTTTCCATTAACCTATTAGCTAAAATATTATGTATATAGTCTAAGCTTGCTTTTCCTTTTTCCGATTTTTTGTAAAGCTCCTCCGCCCCCGGGATTCTCATTCCAAATACTATAGAAGACTGACCCGGGTAAGGATTAAAACTTCTCATGTACACACTTTTATATTTGGTTTTGCCAGTATAGGCCTTTAACTCAGGAATTGCGGTTACTTTTTTTATACCACCAAATGCATTATCTATGCTTTGAATGACTTTTTTAGTGTCGAAATTTCCGGCTATTGCGATAACTGCATTGCTTGGGGAGTAGTATTTTGAGTATAAATCTACTATTGTGTCTTTAGATAATTCCTCAATTTTTTTGGGATCTCCCCCAAAAAAAGTTGTTGTCGGCTTCCTTAAAAGATAAGCCCTCGGAATTGCTCCTTCCAAGGAGAATTCTGCTCCAAAATTGCTTTGCACTTCGTTTACTACGGCATTTTTTTCCTTTTTTAAGTTGTCTTCTGGGAAAACCGAATTGAAAAGCATGCTTGATATAATATCGAACACATATTGCGGTTTTGATAAACTTAATAATTTGAACTTATACGAAGTCATTTCTCCTTCTGTTTCGCCATTCCAATATACTGTTTGGTTATCTAGAAAATCCTTTAATGTTTTCTTGTCAAATTTTCCTGTCCCTTCAAAAATCATGTGCTCTATAAGATGTGAAACTCCTGTCGTGCTATTACTTTCATATAACATGCCATAATTAAGACCAATGGCTATTGAAACGCTGTGAAGGTGGTCGTTTGGGCTTAGAATAACTTCCAATCCGTTATCAAGCCTGTATTTATTATAGGGTTTCATGAAACCTAATGAATAAAAGGAATATTAATAGTTTTAAAGAATCCACATGACTTTGCAATTTATCTGATTATTTACGCCGCTTGCCCTTCTCGTAACCCATTAAATATGCAAGTAGACCGCCGCTTATTGCAAGAAAAATATCGGTTATCCCCACGAGTTCAGCCGCATAAATGCTGGGAGTCCTGAGTCCTTCTTTTATTAATGGTATAAACCCTAAGATATCCAAGGATAAAAGTGCCATATAAGGTGCGATTCTGACTTTCTGTACAAACCCTTCATTTTCAAGGCTATTCAATGCCGTCTTGTATAGATATCTTTTCCCATGTTTTTTGGAGTAATCAAGCGATTTTATTGGAAGATTGCTTTCATAGCCTTTGTGTGAAAGCTCTCTTTCCAGCATTTTAAGTGAAGCCTGGGATAGCAGTAGTTTATACCTATCTTCATCTCCGTCATGCTTCTTGTATTTATTCATTTCCTTAGTAACAGAATAAAGATAAGAGGAAAAGGCATGGTTGAAAAACTCACTGTTTTCTTTGTATATATTTGCAAGTTTTTCAAACTTATTCTGTCCTATCATTAATTCAAAATCTGACACAGCATTAAGAACCTTGTTTTCCAAGTCGCTGCTACTTGAACCCTTAAAATTAGAATCAATTATAAGCTTTGACAATGATGACCTGAAATAACCGGCCTCGTTACTGTCCATTTTATTATATTAGAGTTTACTGCTTAAATAAGCAATTCAGGCATAGATTCTTCTTTGCTGAAGTTTTAAATTGCCGTTTCCTGGCCCGGCTCTAAAACTACTACCTTTGAGCCCTTTACCATCTTTGCAAATTTATTTGCATCCTGCACTATTGGGGGAAAAGTATTGTAATGCATCGGGAAAACTATTTTTGCTCCTATATACTTAGCAGCAATCGCAGCTTCCTTGGGCCCCATTGTGAAAAACCCGCCTATTGGAAGCATAGCAACGTCTGGTTTATAAAGTTTCTTTATTAGCTGCATGTCACTGAACAAAGCAGTATCACCAGCATGATATATAGTCTTTCCATCCCCGCGTATGATAAACCCCCCTTCATTGCCGCTGTGTATCGCTGGAACCATTGCTATCTCCAATGAACCTAATTTTGTCATGCTACCTATGTTCATACCTATTGCATTTGCCTCAGATATCCCTGCTTTCTGGGCATCTAAAGAAAGTTCAAACTTCCCTACTAATTTAGCATTGTTTCTTTTTGCGATATCGAATGCATCCCCTAAATGGTCAAAGTGATTATGGGTAACGAAAACCATGTCTACTTTTACATCTTGCGCCTTCATTGCAGCTTTTGGATTGTTAGTAAGAAAAGGGTCAATTATTACTGTTGTATCCTTAAAATTTATTATCCATGCGGCATGACCTAACCATTTAACGCTAACCATTTAAAACACCCCCGATACTATCTACAATGGGATTATCCCGCTTGCAGTCACTGCCAGCAATATTGAAAGCACACCGGATGCAATAAGAAAACCAGATTGCAGGCCTGCTTTCATCTTGCCATGAGTGAGCGCAAAGAAGCCTACTTCATCAAATAAGTAGGAGATTAGGGTTATTTCAACGATTATGAAATCTACAAGGCTGTAAACGGCATAGCCTGAATTCCAGAAGAACAAGGCGATTATCGCAATTACATTAAAAACGAAAAGTACCATAGTCATATCTCCTATGAACTTCATGTCCCAGTTATACAAAAGAGTCATTCCAAATGTTATCCATACAAATGAGAATATCAGCATAAGAAGGGAAAACATCAATTCTACATTTGCTGCAGGATAAACAGTTCCATAAGGCGTTGTTATTATAAGAAGCAAGGAAGAGATGAATATTGCAAGACCCGCCAAAGTAACTATTATACCAAGAGTTTTTGCAGTTGTCTTGTCTTTGCTTGACCCTTTTAAATTTATACCAGAGATTATGGCTGCAACAGAAAAGGCAGAGATAGCGAATGCTACTGGTGCTAATGCCATTTCAAATAAAAACATTAATTCTATATAAATATTTTGAATACCTAAGCATAAAGATTAGGAATCAGACTGATGGTAAGGAAGAGGAACAAACTGGTGCGGCATTGTTTATGTCTTGGCATATCATTGCTGTTATGTAATTGGCTTCCGAGGTTATTCCTTTGTTTATTGCAGAGCCAGTGGTATTGAATTGGTTTATTATATAACTTGGCATGTACCCAGTCCCATTAGCAGCGAATATTATAGGAACTCCGTTGCTTACTAAGCTAGAGCCGGCCCCAACTTCAAAGAAAGTTCCGCCTATAAGTGAAAAAGGAACTGCCCCCTGTGGGTCATATTTTGTTGCATATTTGTTTTCAAGAGGAGTAAACACTTGTAATGGAGAAGGATTAGGGTACACGTCATTGTAAAGCTCCTCGGAAGTAAAGTTAACGTATTTAGAGGTGTAAACCAAATGCGGATTAAGAAAGTTTAGTGTCCAATCTCCCTCGTATGCATGATAAAAGAGAGTATCTATTTGCGGAAGCTGTGAATAGTTTGTTACTGGCAATGTGCTTATAGTTATTGCCTTTCCGTAATATGTCCAATTCCCAAAGTTGCTTAATGCATCGAAAAATGCATATCTTTCTACAGCGCAGTACTCACAACCCTCAATGCCTGCAAAATTTACCCATAATTTACCGTTATTGATTATTGGAGAAGCGCCATTTATGCTAAACCAATTGTTTCCAACGCTTTTTGTAGCTGAACCATTCACAAAGAAGAGCAGATACAAAACGACGACGATTATTACTGCTAGTAGAGTCACAAACATGTAAATTATTGTTTTAAGTTTAAACTTCAAACTATCCATCTTAAGTACAATATTTAAAAGCATATAAATTTTGCTAATTTATCTAGTATATGGAAATAAAGCTGGAGTACGATGACGAAAGAGGCATTTATCTATTAAACAAGATTCGTGTACTGGTTTTGCCAAAAGGTAGTCTAGAATCGCTGCAAAACTCCGTTAATATGATACTAGGACTTGCAACTAAAAGTATATTTCAAGAAGTTTCATCTACAGTTTTTTATTCTTTTCTTCAAGATCTAATAAAAAGAAAGTCATTAAAAATAAGAGGAGAAGAAAGAACAGAAATAGAAATATTCGATCTTTTCAAGGGAATGGGGCTGGGGCGTATAAATAAAGTATCCAGTGACTTAAATGTCTACAAGATAAGTATAGATGGTAGTGCAAATTCATTTTTGAATTTAATATCAAATTCCCCTTACTGTTTTAACAGCATAGGTATACTAACCGGGATCTACAGAATAATAACAAACAGAGATGTGGAGGTTACCGAAGAGAAGTGCAGAAGTACTGGTGATTCAGACATGGATTACTTCAATATAGATGTAAAGGATGAGAAGGGAGAATATTCCTACATACCTTCTCAGATATTCGATGAGAAAAACCAAAATTTAAGGGCAGTAGAAATAACCAAGGATGAAACAGACATTTTTGTAAATTCGATCCCTTCCGAAATAATACCTGTTGTTTACTTTCCTTATCTTTTTAGTAAATTAAGAAAGATAATCGGACAAGGGGTATATGGAATAGAAAACCAAGCAGGAAAAGAGCTAGCAAAGTTGTACCAACAGTACAACCTGCAGGTTATAAAGGAAAAGTACGGTTTAAATGACTTGAGCATAATCTCTATTCTAAGCGGATTCGGAAAAATAAAGACGTTAAAAACAGACCTGGGGTATTTTTTAGAGGTAGATGTATACAATTCGTTTAATGCGCTCCACGTTGATGACGCAATAGAAAAAAGGTGTTTTCTTCTAGGAAGCGTGCTTTCCGGCCTTTCCTACAAGATAACCGGAACTATGTTAAAATTAAACGAAAAGGAGTGTTCTGCCATTAATAATGAAGTATGCAAATTTTCATTTGAGTGAGTATAATTATTAATATTAATCAAGCAATCATAATCTTGGAGCTATCGCCCAACAGGAGGGCACACGACTGAAGCTCGTGACGGTGAGGGTGCAAATCCCTCTAGCTCCACACTTTCCAAAAAATAACTTATACATTGTATAACACAAGGCATTACTGCTCTTTACACTTTATGCTTTCGACTACTCTGCTAAAAGCCATGTTGACAGTGCTTATTGAACTGTTTTGTGAAGCCAACCCGAAAACCATGCAGACGGTTTTGCCAGTAACCGCTATGGCAACTTTAACGTATTTGAAGGATATGTTCTCAATCTGCGGTATTCTGATATTCCTGTCAGTTATGACAACCCCGGGTTTGCCGGACAGGTTAATATTTGAATAATTTAATGTGCTTATTTTGAAAGAACTTAGAAAACCGCTTACTTCATTTATGTTTGTAGTATTTGAAAAATTGGCTGGAATATTAAAATCAGACACTAATACTAAATTGACGTTTTTTATCAGCTTACTAATACTTGCAAGGCTCAGGTTCTTTGACAATGCTCCGGATATCATGCTTGGTATGTCACCGATAATGTTAGAAACGTATGAATTTGGTATTATTATTGACACAGAAGAATTTGTAAGCTCGTTTGATATCCCTTTGGAAATGCTAGTATTCTGTGAAAGGATTGGCACCCCATTTACAACAGAAGGAGAGAAAATAAGCCAGTTTCCTGGATAAGAGAAATTAACTCCATTTGAAACCATTGTATTATTTGAATTAGCTCCCTTGAAAAAAGAAACTACAGACTGGCCGATTAAACCCGCAACTTCAGGCGCATTTATATTTATTACATAGGTAGAAATTAATGAAAACACAATTATTGCGATTATTATATAAAATAAGACTTTTAATAATCCCATAATCTATAGAACATTCAGAAGTATAAAAACTTAAGGAAACTGTTAAATTACCCAAGTATACAAGTTTATATGAACATAAGCAATGACTATGGCCGATTTAACGACATATATAAAATTTCGAAAGAGGTATTCAATCTCGCAGAGATAGGCAGCAAGGAATTCAAAACATCCGCTTTGCTTTCTGACTTTCTAAAGAAAAATGGCTTTAAAATAAAGAAGCCATACAAAGGAATGAAAACAGCCTTTAGAGCGGAATACGGCAGCGGAAGGCCGGTTGTTGGCTTATTGTGTGAGGAAGATGCCTTGCCCAATGGGCATTCTTGCGGACATAATCTTATAGCCGCTTGGTCAGTTGGAACTGCCATAAAACTAAAAGAAAAAGGTTACAAAGGAAAAATAGTCGTAATCGGCACTCCGTCCGAAGAAGGCATTGGAGAATATGCTGGAAGCAAAGACATGCTTGTTAAAGCAGGAGCGTTTAAAGATATAGATTTTGTTATAGGAGTGCATCCAGATTCGCAGTGGAGTGTTGGTTGCCAGTCGCCTGCAGATATAACTACTGAAATTATTTTTGAAGGCAAAGCCAGCCATCTGGAAGAAGCAGAGAAGGGGATAAATGCACTTGATGCGCTTATTGCAACTTACTTGAGCATAAGAAACGCTACTGCATCTTTCAACAAATATATGCATGTATTAGTTGGAATGTATATAAAAGAAGGAGGAAAGGCTTCTAATATCATACCCGATAAAAGCATACTTGAAATAGACTTAAGAAGTACTAAAACCAGTTACTTGATACACACTTATAATAGAATAAAAAAGATAGCAATAGGAATAGGAAAAACTTATAAAACTAAGGTTACTATCAAGCAGATAACTCCGATATATAAGGAGTATAAAAATGCCCTAGTAATAGACAAAATATTGTATAATAACTTGAAAAAACAAGGAGTAAATGCAGCAAAGCTCTACGAAAAAAGGGATCAACAGATAGGAGCAACAGATGAAGCAAACGTCAGCAAAGCCGTTCCCACTGGACATATTGACTTTAAGATAGCTCCGAAAAGCGTGGCAGGCCATTCAGATAGGTTTAGAGAATTGGCTGGTAGTAATGATTCATTGGGCCAGCTAAGAAAAACGATAATCGCAGCAGTTGATACTTGTATTCAGATAGAAAACGACCAAAAAGTGAAAAAAGAGATTGAAAAATTAAAAAAGATGTAGCTATGACCTTTTCAAACTATAAAATATCTATTCTGAGGTATCTAAACCATCCATTATATCAAACCCATATTCGGTACCTATCCTAAAATTATCAAAGTTCCAACCATATTTTGTTGCAAGGTAAAGAATTGGCAGGAGATTATTAAAGTTGTCTATCCTTCCGTATACTTTTAGGTTTGTTTTTTTGTCTTTTCCAAGCGCCTTGTCTATTTTTTCAAACCATTCCTTTGAAAAGTTAAGATTCTCGCCGTCATAAGTCTCTTCTTCCAGTAACCTTATAAAAATACTTATATAGTCTGGCGAGCATTCCTGTGACAATTTAATTGCATTTTCTATTAAGTCATCGGGTAACTTATCTATCTCAAGGTAGACTTTTGATTGCTTATTTGCCTGTTTCGTCATTTCCAAAAGAGAACTGATTTCTTCCTTAAACAATTCAGGGTTATCTGTTAATAACGACAGATTTGGGCTGAATTCTATTTCGCTTGTTTTAAAGGATATAGCTGAAGAGCATGCTTGCTTTTTTTCTTCTATTGTGTTTCTGTTGCCATGAAAAGAGGAGATAAAGGTTATCAATTCGAGTTTATCTGACTGGCCCATGAACTCTTGGGCTTTTGAAAGAGCAGTTATGGGTATACATACTCTTCTAAACCCATAATCAATTGCCTTTTTTATGAACTCTTTTAACTTGCTTTCAGGGAAGTATGGAGGTAGATAAGTAAGATCTATATGAGATAAGAGCCAATTTTTAAAATCTTGTTTTGATTTGAATATATAAGAAGGATCAAAGCCTTCTAACCATGTAACGGAAACCATACTATATTAAAGAAACCCCTTAATAATAAAATTTTTAGTTTGATTAATCAAATAAAACTCGCATTCATAAAATTCAAACATACAATTATTTTAAAGCAGTACAATTTATAGTTTTCTTTACCTTTCTAGTTATTGAAACAAATCTGATTGTTGGCCTTATCGGAATTTTATAATCATTAAACTTCTTTAGCAAAAATTCAACTTCAGCAGTCGCTGCTGTCAGCAGTTATGGTTTTACCATAAGTATCTGTGTAAACACAGCTGCCACCGTCATAGAAATAGCTGCTAGTGCCAGGTATCTGACTATAGCAGTGTAAAGAGGAGTAACCTGGCATTGTTGCTGTGCAAAAAGAGGTGCTTGCGGGATTTGGGCTACTCGCCAAACTACAATCTGTACTACAAGTAAACTCAAATGAACTCACATTTGAAGCGGGAGGTTTTATTGAATTTGAGGTTTTTGAAATCGGCAAAATAACAAATATCACCACTAAGACTAAAATCAGCAGACCTAACAATATTATAATTAATGTCGAAACTGGGAGTCCTTGCCCTTTCATTTAATTATGAGGTTGTTAAAAGTTAAATTACTATCTATTTAAACTAATAATCTGGCCTTGCAACTTTGTCAAACTTATCCTTCGCGACTTTATACCAGACGCCATTGAACTTTATGAAGTCCTGTTTGTTTTTGGTTACTATCCTCTGTATCTCTTGATTTGCGTCTTCTGGCTTTACCTTTAAAATCGCGGTTGTAGCTTTTTTTTCATTGAAAGTCTCCTTAGGTACTGAAATCTTTACTTTCCTTACATTTATCTGCTCTGCTTTA
The DNA here is from genome assembly GCA_021797085.1 of Nanobdellota archaeon. Classification (GTDB taxonomy): domain Archaea; phylum Nanobdellota; class Nanobdellia; order Parvarchaeales; family Parvarchaeaceae; genus Parvarchaeum; species Parvarchaeum tengchongense. The sequence continues at coordinate 6,598 of JAKAAG010000007.1, read as the reverse complement.
TATATGGGCGGTGTTATAGTTATAACCCTTTCTCTAAATCTTAAGGCCATAGCTGCAAGAAAAAGTCCGATTATTGCAAACGTCAAGTATGCTATTGCTGTGTCAAACAAGTTTAAAAGAAAAGAAGTCATTGCAACAGGGAGCAGTTTCCTCTGCAGGAAAAAAACTGATATTGCTAAACCAAAATCTAAGAAAGAGGAGTATACAGATAACCTAACAGCAGTTGAAGATAAAACAGAATGAAATTTTTTTCTTTCTACCATAATTATTATACTCCGTGTATATATTAAACTTTTCTTCCTTTTAAATACATTTTTAATCATTGAACCATTCTGATAGGTTTTCTTAATAATTGAAATTTCTACCACAAATCAAGTTTTTTGTAAGTTATAAATACTCTACTCTGGCTGTCATTTAATTTAGCTTTGTAAAAGGCATCTTTAAAGTAAATAATTGCTTCTTTTCTGCCGGTTGCGAACATAGTACCGTCCCTGAATTTTATTCCGGCTGAATTTAGCTTGTATGCTATCTCTTCCGCTGATTCTTTGGAATTCGTTAAATCCAAAAGATATATACTTTTTTTAATGCTGTAATTTGCCTTATCCTCAAGATATTCAACAAGTTTACTTGAAGAATCGAAAGCGTTTGTGAAGTCAATTAGTTCATTGTCAACATAAGAGTAATTTGAGATTCTCCCATTAAATTTAAGGGATGCTAAAACAAACGGCAGGCCATGATATTTGTCCAAGTAAAAAGTAGAGCTTATTACAGGATCATTGCTGTATCTATCCAGCAAACCTGATTTTATCACGGCCCTATGCACTTCTTCATGCATTATAAGGGCCTTTTGGCTTTCCGTATTTTGTATTTTCTGTTCTTTATCTAAAGGGCCGGGGTTGAACAGCTCCTTAACTAGATAAAATTTATCTTTTTCGGGATCATACGAAGCCAATGCATTGTAAACGACTTTCCCATCTAAATCTTCTTTCTCTGGCTTAAAAATAAAGCTTTTGGGGCTGAAATCCATGTATTCTAAGAGTTTTGAACTTTCAAAGGAAGCATTTAAATCTTTAAGTAATTTTTCCAGCTTCTCTTTACGGCCCATAATATAATAATTGATTACAGGTTAGATATAAAATTTAATTTTCTGGTTTTCCATTTTTTCTTTTTTGATTTTCACTTTAAATTTTATATAAAAAATCACTTTTAAATAGCTAAAAGTTTATATAGTAATACTATTCTGCATATTCTTTATTTAAACAAACAAAAAGGAAGTGATAAAAATGGGAGCATCTCTTGATGACTATACAATAAGCAGAGAAGAGGAGTTAGCACAAGAAAGAAAATTAGCGGATTCTAAAAATTACATTAAAGATACAGCTGAAGATATTAATAAAAAAGGGATGAAAGGGTTAGAAGCGTTGCTGTCAGTCTTTTC
>JAKAAG010000007.1:0-5060 GCA_021797085.1 Nanobdellota archaeon | reverse complement strand
TAAGCAGAGAAGAGGAGTTAGCACAAGAAAGAAAATTAGCGGATTCTAAAAATTACATTAAAGATACAGCTGAAGATATTAATAAAAAAGGGATGAAAGGGTTAGAAGCGTTGCTGTCAGTCTTTTCAGATCTTTCTAAGTCGAATGCTCCAATGATTGCAGGCGAGGAATACCTACGTGGAGAAATGAAAAATTTGGATTACAAATTAAAAGACGTTGAAGATGTTGTAAGGGATGAAAGACTGTATGAAGGGATTGAAACGACTCAATCTTTAGGAATCGTTATATCTGCAGCAATAAACAATGTTATAAAACCTGGAGAGAAGGTTCACATAAAATCTCCAAAACCTATTGACAACCTGTTCTATAACCTAAAATATGCAGAGGGACACGTAGACATTGCCGGAGACTATCTTGGGGAAAATGCAGTAAACAGCAAGATATTTGCTAAAATTGCCGGACACAGTGCAGGCGAGAAGGCGGTAAACTCGGAGCTCCATGTTTATAAGGCAGGTAATGATTTAGGAGACGAATCAAAAAATTCAAAAATATATGTTGACAAAGCTAAGGATTGGCTTGGAAATAATTCAAAAGGAAATTTAATATTCGCTAGAGAAACTGGGAACTATACAGGAAGTAGAATAGAAGATACAAAACTTTATGTTGATAAAGCCGGTGATGACTTTGCATGTCATGCAATTAACAGCGAGATTCATTTTAATGAAGTTGGGGATGGCGCAGCAAAGAGTATATCACATTGCAATATTTATGGTAGAAAAGCCGGCAAAGAATTCGGTATGGAGGCAGGAAGTAGTAAAATGTACGTTGATGAACTTGGTGATAACGCATGCCAATGGATGGAAAATTCAAAGCTTTACTTTAAAAAACTAGACGGTAAACTCGGTTCTTGGTATATTGATGTTAACGTACATAATAAAGTCTATAAAAATGGATCGCGGTATATTTTACCCAACATAAAACATGAAGCAGAGGTTATGAATTACAAGATTAAAGATTACTTAAAGAGGATTAAAGACAAATTTGAACCGGAACCAGAACCGTCTTGGGCGCTTTTATTGTTTTACCTAGGGGGAAACTCGAAGAAATAATAACATAGTACATAAATATTTAATCTTAAGTAATTTACTATATTTTGAAGTCCTTGTAATGCACAATTTTCAGTGCCTTAATGTTAAGCAAACTCTTTTCATCACTTTCTCTTATAAGCTCGGCAAGAACATCCTGCTCTGATAGATCGTCCTTTACTAAAAAGATGACAGAATCAAACTTTGTCTCAAGTATCCTTTTCAGGCTTTTAATGTTATAATCAACCAAGATATATTTTTTAAGCAAACCTTTTATCAAAAACCCTTCTTCGTATTCTTCAAAGTTTACTTTGCTTGCTTTTAACTGACTAGAAACCAAATACTTAAACAAGTTATTGAAAAACTCCTCCTCGGTTAAAGGATTGAAATCTCTTATTTTTATCTTTTCGCTGTTATCTTTGTTTATAAAAAGGAACTTAGATGTTTTCCCGCTTGGAAAGTCCAAAGAAACCTGTGATATCGTTTTGCTTTTTAAAAGCTTGTTTTTTATCGAATCGAATTCTTCTTTATCCATAATCTTTGAAAGATTCTGTATGTGAAGTGTAAGATTTAAAAAGTAGTTTGTATTTACTTCATTCAAAAACGCTTCCTCTTTTACAGACATGTTATCTGCCTTGAAAAAACTGTAAAACTCTTCATCAACCTCTCTTTTTACAGCAAATAATGAAGGGTCTATAGCTTTATCGATGGCTATTTTATCGGCTTCAAATAAGCAGAATGGACTGATATTTTCGTTGAAAACTAAAAATTGTGATTTTTTTAATTTTGAGATATAATCTATTATAACATCGGAGTTTACAGGCAAAATCTTGTAAAGATCGGAATAAAGGTTTATTCTTCCTATAAATTTTGTGTTTGTATTTTGTATCGCGCTTGAAAGAACAGAGGAAAGCTGCTGATCCGAAAAGATGAAGCCGAAGCCAAGCTCCCTTATCTTGGCGATTATTGAATGAATTACAGGTATGCCTTTAGCATAGTCTTTCTCCCTGTTAACATCCAATATAGTGTGGGCGTCATCTATGACTACAAGCCTTTTGAATTTATTGTTAACATTTAAACCCAAATTTGAATAATAAAAAGAAGAAAGAATAAACGAAACAAGAAAGTACTGCTCTGCCGTTCCAACGTTTTCAATTCCTATTACAATATTCTTTTCCTTCAGATTATCAAAAGAAATGCCTAAATTGCAGTCGAACATTGAAGAGGAGGAGATAAGACTTTTCAGCCTTCCTTCAATAACTTTAAAATAATCGTTCTTTTTGCCATTTAAAGTGATGTAAAGTAATAGGTCTGAAAGCCTTGGAGGATAATTACTATTCCAAGAAGAAAAAAGGTTTATTGTATTTTCCAAAAGATAATCCCTGCTACCTATGAGCAACGAAAAGCTGTCTGAAAAAATGTCAGCGAAATGCACTGCCCATTCCTTTTCATTTGTGTTCATTGGTGCTTCCAACGGATTTATTCTAAGTTCACTGGCATCAATGTAAACCGTGTCTTCCTTTAAACCCAATGCCTTGTAATCTTTCTTCATGTCAAATACAAGGTATTTTATTCCCTTTTCCGAGGCCTTTCTTAATATATTGTATATCAAAGATGTTTTGCCATGGCCCGTTGAACCTACTATCAACATGTTCCTGTTTAAATCTTCAGTAGACAATGAAAACCTGCCTATATTTTGGTCTTTGTATATCAAGTTTCCGATTTCTATACCTGCTTCTCTTCTTTTTATTAATGGGAAGGAAGGATCTGAAACCGGAAACATTTCCTCTAACCTTTGAAATTCGCTTGTTATCTTTGAAAGCAAAAAGGCCTGCATTTCTGGTTCTTTAGTTTTGCTTAATCTCAAAATTAAATTGTCTATTTTACTAGTATCTGTTATTTCTCTTAAAAAACGCAGTTTTTCAACCATTCCTTCAATAGTTTCTTCCATTTTTACATTACTGCATGAAGGAAAGATCGTATACTTTGCTGCCTAAGGCAAGGGCCGATGCCCCTTTTGTTGTCAAGATCTTTCTAAAAAGAAGGTCCCTTTCAAGATAACCTTCCTTTATTAGCCTCTGCTGTGAACTGTTGAATTCTCTGTAAGAGCCTTTTACTATCTTCCTTAGCTCATTTAAATTCAAGCCAGTGTTAACGGCATTGAGTATGTAAATATCCAAAAGCTCCAGATCTTTTATCTGATCCTTTATGCAGTTTACACACATTGGCGGATTAAGGCCCTTATCATGCTTTTCGCATATTATTCCATTGCATTTTGAGCACAGAATCACAGGAGTAGTTTCATCCACAGAATGCCTCCCATTTACACATAAACCTTTTGATCTTACTTTTAGAACGCTGCCGTTTGCAGTTGAAACGTTTTTGTAACCTCCTATGTTAAAAGGGTCCAACACCACAATTTCCTGCTCTGTTATATCTCCTTCATTTTTCTCTAAAATATACTGGGACATTGAATTTATGAGAGATTCTAGTTGATTGTTCTTGCTGTTTACCTGTGAAATTTTTTCGTTTAGTTTCAATACTGCATCATAAAGCTGTTTTATTTCTTCTTCCATTACAGACCCCCCAAAAAGCCAAGAAACAGCGAAGGGATATAACTAAAGGCCTTTATTATGTCATTTTCTGTGGATACGAAAAAGTTCTGCTGTACCTTTTTAGTGAGAACAATCTCCACGCTTTTGTTAATCCCATAGCTTAGGTTTATCGTTCCATTGTTGTTTATTTGGAAAACTTCTTTTGTGAAATTTCCGTTATTGTAATAGGACAGCAAGTTCAAGCCTGTTTGGTTCAAATAGATCTTTTGTGGGGTTTGAGAGCCTTTTCTACTGTACGCATTCAACACATAATCTGTGTAGTTTATTTCCCTGCTTAACATATTTGTGTAGTTAAACTTGTTTTTTGACACGGCGGATATGCTGTTATTCATCGAGTAAAGGTTATCCAATATTTCTTTATCTAAGCTTACCAACCCAGAAACATTGAAATTGCAGCTGTTCACATCTTTATAATCAGTTATGTTTTTTGTGATAGTGTCTGTTTTATAAATTTTAAATGGCTCCGAAGAGATATTTAACGAGTTGTAAAAATAGTAAGGTTTGCCAGGTATAATAGTAATATTTTCATACCCTAGACAGTTAGGAGCTACACCTATGTCATAAGTATAATTTTCCGAGTTATTCCCAAACGATAAATGGTAGTTCCCCTTCTTTAATTCTAAGAGAATAGGCTTGGACAGAGTTGTTCCTGAAAAAATAGAATTGTTTCCGTTAAGCAGATTAAAACTTAAGTTTTGACTGCTATTAAATGAAATACTCACAGGAAGATATTTTGTTAGATTTAATCTTTCTATGCTTATATTTGAAATGTTGCTTAAAACTACTGGCAATCTGCTATAATAATGAATTAGTGGGTTGTTACCTGATAGAGATATATAGAGATTTTTAATTGAGGTATTTATTGAAAAAATAGGATTATTAAGTAGCTGACTCTCTAAAAAACTGTTGTTATTGTAAGTTCCTTTCAAATTTACATAAATTCCATTTAAACTGCAGCTTAATGGAGATTGAACTTTGACTACAATTGAATAGTTTTGTATTTTCTTGGAAGAATTTTCTGAGTAGTTTAGGTTATAGTTATTCTGCCAAGTTTGATTCCAATTATAAGTAGGCAGGGAATTCAATAGCAATTTGTTGTTTGCTTTAAATAGAAAGACATTTCCATTGCCACCATACCCTAAATTAGAAACAGTATAATCTGTAGGCAGCTTCAATGAGCTATTAAGATAGATCTGGCCGCCGCTTACGTTAAAAGTTCCATTACTAACAAATGCCCCCGCAATAACCTCAATTACGCCGCCCCCTCCTGCTCCTACGATTCCAAAAGAGATGATTTTACTTGCATTTTTAATATTGGAATAATTTATGGATTGCCCTTGATTGTAGATTTTTCCAGTAT
>JAKAAG010000024.1 GCA_021797085.1 Nanobdellota archaeon | reverse complement strand
AAAACCACTTCATTAGCAGACAGGGTAATAGAGCTTATAAAAAATGGAGTAAGCGAAAAAGAGATACTTTGCTTGACATTTACTAACAAGGCAGTAGATGAGATGTTTGAAAAAATCAGTCAAAAACTAAAGGAAAACAACTTAGAGGTTTCAAGGATAAACGGCATAACGATATCTACCTTCCACAGTTTCTGCAATTCATATTTTTCAGAGCAGGGAAAGGAATACGAGCTTGTTAGCAATAACTTCATAAGGTTTTCAATATTCAAGAGCTTTGAAAACAACAATGCCTTCAATTATGAAAGGGATTACATCATACAGGAATTAGTTCCAAAGGTAGAGAACGCAATAAGGTACATAAAAAGCTTTGGAATAACTCCAGATGAAATAAACGTAAAAATGACAAAGGAAGAGCTGATAAACAAGTCATTTTTAGAGAACATGAGCAGTATAACTGTAGAGGAAATCCTAGCTTTTCTTGATTATTTCGTAACTGCTTTCAAGGATTATGAAAGAGAAAAAGGAGAAACGAATATTGATTACAACGATCTTTTGAAGAGGTTTTTACTAGAGTATGATCCATTGAAAAAACATTACAAGTATGTCCTTGTTGACGAATTACAGGATCTAAACGACGTAGAAGCAGAAATAGCCAGGCTTTTAGGGGATTACTTATTTCTTGTTGGGGACAGAAAGCAGTCAATATTCGGTTTTCAGGGAGGCAGCCTGAAAAACTTCATTGAATTCCAGAAACTAAGCAATTTGGAGCAGCTGACAAAAGGCCTTAATTACAGAAGTTACAGTGAAATCCTTGAGTATTCAAAGCAGTATTTTCTCAGTAAAACGAAGGACAAAAGCTATGAAGACGAGTTGTCAAACTTTAAAAGCAATAAAGGGCCGGGTGGCAGCGTAAAACAGCTGATAGGAAACAGCACGGACGACATAGCCGTAAAGCTTGCTATGGACCTTGTTTCTCAGGGCAAGAGTGCAGCAATAATAACAAGAACCAATGACCAAATAATAGGCATTTCCCGTATTTTAGATTCTAAGAACGTAAAATATGCAACGACTGCAAGCGCTTCCGTCTCAACAAGAGCTAAGAATTCTATAATTGACTATTTGAAGGGGATATTCAATGCTGATGAAAAGGATATCTTAAAAGCCTTGTTCACTCCGTTTTCAGGCGTTTCTCTAAAGACTGCGTTTGAAATCGAAGAGAAGTACAGGAAAAAAGAGATAGGCATGAATGAAGTAAAGAGGCTTGCAAAGCCCTTTTTTGACAGAAAAGCTGCTGCAGAACTGAATGTATTTAATATAAACAAGCTTTTCAATGAAACCATATTACCGATAGCTGTGGCATTGGACAATGACTATTACATAAGCGCAGCGGCAACCCTCGAAAACATAAATCAGTACATGGACAGCAATGAAATACCAAGCCTTTCAGACATGTTGGTATACCTTTACACTGCAGAAGACAGCTATGAATCAAATGACAAGCAAGAAAACTTAGTCCTCACAACAGTTCACAAGGCAAAGGGTTTAGAATTCGACAACGTTATCTACGTCCCTAAGAAACAGAGCAATAAAACTAGTTTTATTGATCTAGTAACTAATTCCATAATCAAGCAGACAAAGGAAATAGATGTTAAGGAAGAATTAGCAGAGGAAAGCATAAGAGTAGATTTTGTTGCGTTTACAAGGGCAAAGGAAAAACTTTTTGTTGTAACTCCTCCAGCGCTTGCTGAGGATTACTACGTTGAAGGCTTCATTGAAAAAAGCATTGCAGAGATGGAAGACGAGCCAGCTCCTTTCAAGAAAAAATACGCCGAAGCGTATTCTCTTTTTGTAAACAAGGAATATGATGCAGCGAAGGCCTTACTTGAAGAAAGCGATAAATGGCTTGTAAATCGGATAAACAGCTATTTCAGCCAGCTTAAAGGCATATCCTTTTCATTATTGGATGCAATGTCAGATCCATTGAACTTCATAAAAACAAAGGTGTTGGGGGTAAGCGAAGTAACTGAAAGCACAAAATTCGGGTTAAAGGCACATAAAATAGCTGAGGATTACTTTAAGCATACTTTAAAAGAGGAGGAATTGAATGAAACTCAGAAAAAGATCCTCCAGAACATAATAAGCATCACGGAAGAGATAAAAAGGAAATACAATGCAGAAGAAATAGAAGCTGAAAAGACCATTGAAATGCCACTTGAAGTAGTTTTTCCGGACATAAAAATTAATCTAAAGGTATCTGCAAAGCTTGATGCAGTTTTCCTTAACAAGATAAAGAATAGGTTCCTTATAATAGACTTCAAAACGGATAAGTCGGAAGAGCAAGGATCAAAGCACAGAAGGCAGCTTGCCCTTTACCGCAGGCTTTTCGCTATAGAAAAGAAGATCAATGAAAAAGATATAGACACCGCAATAGCATACATAAACTTAACAGGAAAGATAAACACTGGAAAGTTTGAATATGAATTGGATACGCAGAAAGTAAAGGACATGCAGATAGATACTGTCAAGAAGCACATCCTTCAACTGTTGGAATACAAGGAAAATCCAGAGAAATTGATTGAGAAGGCAACTGAAAAGTACTATTATTCTGACAGCTTAAACGATGAGATATTCAAGAAGTTAAAGGAAGAATATGAACGCCATAAAGAGGTATGATAGGAAAAGAGGATATATTTTATGCAGTTTTTGCTGGGATTGCTTCGCTTGTAACAGCATTCATAATAGTCTTTCTTGTTGCCCCAAACCAGTTCCAAAACAATCCTTCACTGATTTCTATATCTCTTATAATAGTAATTGAGGTGGTTGTATTCTTTTCCTTCTTTTTTGCGATGCGCAGGCACAGTTAATTCTTTTCGCTGTATGCCATTTTTAATTCATTGTTTCTTTCACTGTAATCATCGTTTCCTTTGAGTTTAGATGCATATTTTTCTATAGTAGCATACAAACCATTTGAAAGTTTGTCGTATTTATCAAGCAGGTAATTCTTTATCTTTGAAAGATAACTTGCTTTTCCAAATTCAAAGAACTTGTCCATTTTGTATTTCTCTGCAATGTTGTTCCAAGCTGCCTTGTTGTATATGCTTAAAAGCTTCTTTTCTTCATCGGAATTTAATCCTTCTATTTTTGTACCGATAAAGTAAATTAGCTCTCTCGGGGTGTAACCATCTATATGCTTGACCATATAACTGGCGTATTTTTCCAGCTGGTTTTCCTTTATCCTGCTGTTTTTCAGTTTTTCAAATGTGTTATACAATCCGTAATAACCGCTGTTTCCAATGCTTTTTGGTTCTTTTTCATTTTTTAAAATGTCGTTAAGTTTCATATTTTTTCACCTTTCTTTATTTAGATGATAACTAGTATTTAAATCTTTGTATTACTTATAAGTGATTATTTTTAACTTTTTCTGCTATATTCTCATTTCCCCGCGTAAGGGAAAGCAAAGCAGCTATAGCAAGCATTATTATCAGAAAGACAAAGGAAAAATGCATGCCGGTTATGAATCCCTTTGTTATTCCTCCTATTAATTTAGAAGTCCCTACGAATATCTCAAATGCCAGATACCTTGGAATGGCTAAAGTTGCTGTGACTATAACTATTATAAAACTACCCATTATGCCCATGCTTCCAAACAGCCTTAAAACACCAGAAGCCGTTCCAAACCTGCCGGCTTCGCTGCTTTTCATTACCGCACTGTTATTAGCCGGCCAGAACATCGAGCCTCCAAAACCGGTTATTGCTGAGCCTATAAGGACTATATATACACTGGAGGTTGCAGTCAATGCAAAATAGACGGTTATGCCTGCTATCATTACTAATAAGCCAAGAGTCGCAAGGAGCCTTGCACCGTATTTATCGGAATACCTCCCCATAAAGGGAGAGAGTATACCGCTTAGTATGTAACCTGGAAGAAGAAGCAGGGAGGCATAAAACGGCGTTAAACCTCTAACGCCCTGCAGATACATTATAAGCATAAAGGCTACTCCCATAAATCCAAGGCCCTGGAACATTGACGCTAAAACGGAATTCTTGAATACCTTGTTCTTGAACATTGAAAACTTTATTACAGGATTCACGAAGATCTTTTCCCTGAAATAGAATGGAATTAGAAGTATGAAACCTGCTATAAGGATAGAAACGTTTGTGTAATTCAATCCAACAGATGCTATCCTTACGCCTGCGTACAATATCATGGAAAGAGTTATGCCCAAAAGACTCATTCCTGCTATGTCAAGCTTTTCATGCTCTCTTTTATTGTCCTTTATGTATTTGAGAGCGAGAGCTAAAAGAACTATGCCTATCGGAACGTTAATGAAAAAGATATACCTGTAGCCTATGAAAGTTGTTATTATGCCGCCAAGGACTATTCCAAGCATTGCACCGACATTCCAGCCCATGCCTGTAAATCCGTATGCTTTGCCAAGCCTTTCCCTTCTAAAAGTATCGGCTATTATTGCCCCGCTGTTTGCTGTCATCATTGCACCGCCTATGGCCTGGAACCCTCTAAATATAATTAAGGTAATATCTGTCGGGGCAATCCCACACATAAAAGAAAAGATAGTAAATATTGCTATGCCTGAATTAAATACCCTTGACCTTCCAAAAATATCTCCTATCCTGCCAAGTTGGGTAGCAGCAACCGCCGTTATAAGAAGGTATATCAGAATAACCCAGATTATGGTTGATAGATTGGAATGCAATGCCTGTGTTATTGCTGGAAAAGCAAGCAAGACTATCGTAGAGTCTATGGAAGCCATCAACACGCTTATTACAAGAACTGAAAGTATTAAATTTTCATTCTTAAAGCTGCCATTTATGTCTACGTCTTTGATAGTTCCAGTGGTCTTCATAATTTATAATATTTTCAAAAGTCCCGGATATATAAGCTGTTCTATTTTAACTTGAAATTCATTTAAGCAGGGTCTTCAAATTATCTATTGTCTGGTTTACTACATCGGTTACTGCCTGGTTTACTACTTCTTCGCCGAAAAGCTTTGCCATCCTGCCAAGTTCTATCTCGGCCTTCCAATCTATTTTAGTAGATGAATCCTGCGCACTTAAATCAATGTAAAGAGCAAGGGAAAACTTCAAACCAATCGTAGAGCCATCTCCCTGTATCAGTATATGCTTATTTTCCTGTTTTTCCTTTAATTGCGCAGAAAATTTGATGTTAAGGTTGGAAAGGTAGCTGGCACCAAGAAACTTTGAGGTGTATTTTTTTGCGTCTGCCTTGAATGACAGCTGGAAATTATCGCCATTTACTTCCGTAGAAACCACATTGGGCAGGCATTTCGCAAACTTGTTTGCGTCTGAAACTATGCTCCAAACTTTTTCAACTCTGTAATCTACTGTAAAACTTCCCGTCATTTCCATATCAGTTAAACAACCCTCTCGAATATAGCAAATCCATTGCATTCGAATACATGTCAGAATAGGTTTTACCTGCCGATTCGTTTACCATCTCAGAAAGGAAATCCTTGTTTAATGACAAGGACTTTGCCATCTCATCAATGTTTTCACTGTTAACCTGCGGCCAGTAAAGCTTTATCTTATCAGTCTTTGATTCAGTTTTGTTACCCATCTTATTTCCGATAAAATCGCCGATTTCCTTTGCCATTATCCTCGCAGTACTTAATTTTCCGCCGACGATACTTATTATTCCGTTTACATTGTCTGTAGCAGAATGATCGAATATCTTGAAGTCTCTGCTTGCCTTCCTGCTGTCATCGTTCTCTCCTGCAGCTATCAACGGCCTTACTCCGGCATAGTACCTGTAAACGGGGTAATTTGCAAGAATTGGCAGCATTTCACTACCAGCTTTTTGCAGAAAGCTTATGTCCTCTTTGTCAACGTCAAATTTCTCAGGATCATCGACGATAAATGCGGTAGTTCCTATAATCGAATCATTGAAGAAAGGCACGACTATATCACCGTCAGAAGGCTCCCTTAGCCTATTTATTATGTGCTTTGTGAACCTTCTATTTATGACTGCCATTGTACCTGCTGAAAGTATCATTTCTATGCTTTTTATTCCCAACTTTTCGTCTATAAGTTTTGATGCCCATGCTCCGCTTGCATTTACAACCAGATCTGCCTTCAATTCGCTTACTTGTCCAGTGTTGTTGTTTTTTATTTTAACGCCCTTTACATCATTTCCTTCCTTTATGAATTCCAATACCTCTGTATTCAGCAAAACCTTTGCAGATTCCCTTTTTGCAGTCAGGAGCAAACTTGTTATGAATCTAAATGAGTTTATTACCTTGTCAGGTACCCTGTATACAGCTTTTACTGAATTGTTTAGAAAAGGCTCCTCTTTTAAGGCAGATTCTATGCTTAAATTTTCTATAGGAATATTGGATTGTTTGCATCCATCTTCGAATTTACTTTGAAAAGATAGGTCCTCTTCATTCAGAGCTACGAATAGCCCTCCAGTATTTTCTATGCAGAAGGGCGCTATTTCAGAGATAACTTTGTTGTCTGCTATGCTTTCCTGGGCTGCCTTGACATCATTCATTGCATATCTTGCGCCACTGTGAAGCATTCCATGAAACTTTCCACTTGTTCCACCTATTATATTTCCCTTTTCTATAACCGTAACGTCGAATCCTCTGCTGGCTAAATCATGTGTGATAAAAGAACCAGTTGCGCCGGCACCTATTACTATTACTTTGCTTACCATAACGATTGCTAAACAGCAATAGCTTAAATATTTGAGTTATGTTTAGAAAAAGCAGATCATTAGTAAAGGATTCAATGCAAAACCTTTTCAGCCATTCAATTTAATGTAAAGTCGTTTATTCTGTTTTCCCTTGTTTTCAAAGCTTTCCAAGGTGATATGCCCGACTTCTTTCGTGTTTTTAACATGCGTTCCTCCATCCATCTGCTCATCTAGCCCCGCTATTTCTATTACGCGTATAATATCCAATTTGCTCATTAATTCCCTTCCCGGCTGCGTTCTTACAAGGTTCTTATTTGCCGCTTCTTCCTTTGTTAAAAACTTTACGTTTACTTCATGTCCTTCAGATATAACAGAATTTGCCTTTTCTATGATTCCAGATGCCAGTTCTTTTGTTAGGCCATCCATACTTATGTCAATCCTTGCCCTATCATCGTATATCTGGTTGCCAGTTATAAGGCTTGAATTATAATCCCTCTCTAGTACACCATCAATTATGTGAATAGCGGTATGCAATTTCATGTGTGCATACCTTTTACTCCAGTCAATGATTTCCTTGATTTCATCTCCTTTGTTTGCATCTATCGCTTTATCTAACAGCAAAACTATGTCCTCTCCGTCTTTTTTAATTTCATTTACAGTGTATTCATTTTCTTTATGCAAAACCTTTCCACTATCTGCAGGTTGCCCTCCACCACTTGGATAAAAAATGTCGGTATCTACCGTAATTTCACTGCCGTTTATGTTTGTTATCTTTGCGTTCGTTTCCCTTAGGTAAGAATCCTTGAGATATAATTTTTCGGTCATAACATCAGAATAAGATTTAATTCTATAAATAATTAAGAACGGAGATATTTTCTGTAGATTTACAGCTAGTACTGATCAAAAATGCTTAAGGTTAAAAAAGAAACCATCTAATAATTAAAAATAGGATTGACTTGAATAAGCATTTACTCAAAGAACATAAAGTAATACTAAACGTATTAATAGCTGCTAAATTCTAGATTAAATATGTCAAAATTGTTAAAGGTAGGTGTAATAGATATAAATACAAACAAGCCAAAGTATTCCAGCCTGGAAAAAACACTAGACGTGCTTGAGAAGGCAAGAAAATTCGATTTAGACATAATAGTCGGGCCGGAATGGAGTCTTATGGATAACAGGTTTAGCAATGAAATTCCTTATTCCCATGAGGAACTGAAAAAACTATTTAGCAGACTGAAAAATGCAACGGATAAAACGGAGGAACTTGCTGTGATAGGTACTGCGGTTATATACACAAAAAACAGGAAAATGTACAATTTTCTGCCCGTAATTTATGGTGGAAACGTGATATTTTCAACGATAAAGACAACTGACGGTGGAACTTCCTTCTTTAACAATGGAAATTATGAACTTATAGGCAGGGATTACTCAATGACCAATGAGTTTGAATGGAAAAACCTTAGAATAGGCGTAGAGATATGCGCAGATTCGGGTAGTTTATACCGGCAAGGAAAAAGAAATCTTGACCTGCAGATACTAGTTTCCAGCGGGATTAGGGTAACAAACCTGGCTGTAAAAAAAGGAGGGTACCTAATATGCTCCGATGGCATTCCAAAAGGAAAGAAAACCTATATTATAAAAACAAACGAAAACTATGACCCTGATTCAAATGTAGACCTAGTGGATTTCAGGGATTTATTCAAAAAGAGAGAAATAGATTACTTGGAAATGAGAAGGCCTGATAAAGACATGCCATTTGAATTCATTAAACCGTATTCTAGACACCAAAACCTAAACATATACCAATTAATTATTGATGACTAGACTACTATATCTCTTAAGTCCTTTATCTTTCCAAAATTGAGATTTTCTCCTTCTGATATACAGATTGCATTTAACTCATTAACATCGCACATTTCCCTCAAAAATGGAGAGAGTAGTTCTTCTTTTTTCTCTTCATTTATATTGCTACCCGGCGCAAATATGCTGCAAGCAGGTAAAACCAGCAACTTTTTCCCATTGTTTGTATCACCATAAAGAAAGGCCTTCATTTTTTCTCCTGAGCCTGTAAACCTGTAGATTATTATACTGGGGTGTTCATGGCCTATGATATAAGTGTCAGCTTCGCATTTCGGCAGCTCATCTCCATGTGCGATGTAAAACCCCTTTTCAAGTAGATAATCCTTTATTATCTCCACATCATAGCTGTTTTTTATCCTATCAAGGTAATTGTCGTGATTTCCCTTTATCAGAAGCAGCTTCATGGAGATATTTTTACAGAACTCTATTAATTCTCCTATCTCTTTTCTTTCATAATACTTTAAGTCTGAAAAGTCGTTCTTTAAATCGCCAGTTACTATAATCCGATCTGCACCTGTAGACATCGCTGCATTCCTTATTATGTTTTCTATAAACTGCAGGTTTCTGCTTGGTATCAAAGTGCCAGCTGCCGACATCTGGCCTTCATACCCTAAGTGAGTATCTGAAATAATAAGTGAATTAAGCGGCTTAACGTAAGCTATTGGCATGCCTTCCAGAAGTTCTATCGATTCATTTATTTGCATTTTGATTCTCCTTTATTTTCTCCAATACCAGTTTATGTAACCTTCTAACGTATTCCTTCTTGTTTTTTATCGAAACTACATCGCTTTCTCCCATTGTTACAAGGCTGTGTGAAAATGGAGAAGGCACAGAAGTATCTATAATTGAGTACTTTATGCTTTTGGTTTTTATTTCTTTCAATATCTTGGAGGCATTGCTCATGTCCATTACATCCTCTTCTATCTCCCTGTAAGCCTCCTTCAATATCGGAAAGTTCTCATCCATCTCGCTTATTATCCTCAAAAGGGCCTGTGCATTTATCTGCTGCCTTTCCACCCTTATTCTGTGCCCCCTGTAATTCCTGAGTATCATTAATCCTCTAGCAGCTGCATGTCTAAATCTTCTTCTTAGTATCTCCGTTCTTTTTATGTTTTCTGCTATTATTTTCTGTATATCTGCTTTAGCAGCCGATTCTATGACGCTTCTAATTATAGAATCGCTAATTTTTTCATTGGAAACCAACGCAAATCCGTTGTCGTTTATCACCAAAGCAACTTCTTCCCCCAGCCTGTCACTTAAAATGAAAGCAAAGACCCTTGACAATGCATCGTTTACCCTCCTGCCGAATAGAGAATGAAATATTGTGTACTCTTTTTCATTGTATCTTGTTCTTTCTATTAGGATAAGCTTATCAGATGGGACTTTTACAGTGAAATATACCTGCTCTTTTATGTATTCATATATTGAAGCTATTGAATTTTTGTCTGCTGGCATAGAAGCAAGGTACTTACTTGCTTTTTCCGGTATGTTTTTTTGGTTCTTATAAACAAACTTCTCTCTCGGAAGCCTGCTTATAATTGATGAGAATTCCCTCCGGAATTTACCTATATCTAACGCTAATTCATAGCTTAGGGGAAGCTGCTCGGAAAACCAAGGAGGTATGTTTGGTTTTTCCCCCGCTGCCGGCAAAACAAAACAGTCCGCAGCATTGGACCTTTGGAATTTGTAGACCTTACCACCCAATACAAAAACATCCCCCTTTTTCAGTTTTTCTAGGAACTCCTCCTCTATGTTCCCTATTTTTTTCTTCGTGCCCCAGATATAAACGTTTATTGCAACTTCATCCGGTATTGTGCCTATGTTTGTATAATATATGAGTCTTGTAAGCCTACCTCTTTTTCCGAATTTGTTTGAGCTGCTGTCAAACCAGATTTTTCCATAAACGGACCTTTCACGCAATGGAACATACTCTCCTGCAAGATATTTTATAAGCCCCAAAAAATCCTTTTTATCTAGATTTCTGAAAGGATACGACCGCTTTATCAGTAAATATGCTTCATCAATACCCCATATCCTGTTCAAAGCCATGCCGACTATGTGCTGTGCCAATACATCCAAGGGATTTTCAGGCATTGTAAATGAATCCAATTTTCTCCTTAAACCGTCGTAAAGCATAACTGTGCATTCCACTAAGTCATCCCTATTGTTTATTATCAAATCGCCGTTTGCAGTATCCTTGAAACCATGCCCGCTTCTTCCGATTCTTTGAAGCGCCCTTGTTATGCTTTTCGGCGAGTTTATCTGTATGACGTTGTCTATGCTACCTATGTCTATACCAAGTTCCAAACTTGTGGAGGAAACCACGCATTTCAGCTTTCCATTCTTTAATTTCTCTTCAACAGAGAACCTTTCATCTCTGGAAAGAGAGCCATGGTGTGCTGATACCTCTTCATCGGTGTATCCAAACCTTTTCTTAAGGTTAAAAACCAGCCTTTCCGTGCCGCTTCTTGTGTTTGTAAATATAAGCGTAGTCCTGTTCTTTTTTATTATATTATTGATTATCTCGTACATTGATTCATCTATCTCAGATTCAGTTGAATAGATTAGATCTTTAACGGGAGAAATTACTTTGGCATTTATCTTCTTGCTCCAGGATGCATCAACTACAACGCAGCTTCTTTTTGTGCCTACAAGAAAGCTTGCAGCCCTATCCAGTGGGTATATTGTAGCACTTAACCCTATTCGTATAAAATCATGTTTTATTGAATCTGCCAGCCTTTCCAATGAAATTGAAAGATGCGAGCCTCTTTTACTGTTTGCAAGTTCATGCAGCTCATCCACTATGACATACTCCAAATTGACAAATTTCTGGATGAATTTCGGGGAATTTAGCATTATTGCAAGGGATTCTGGAGTGGTGACAAATATGTTTGGTGGATGGACAAACTGCTTCCTGCGTTCATTTTGAGGCGTATCCCCCGTCCTAACGCCTATTGTTATCTTTCTTTTATCAATTAATTCCGGACTTTTGTACAAGTCTTCAATGGGTAGAATAACATTTTTGTATATATCATTGTTTAATGCCCTTAATGGGGAAATGTAAAGGCACTTTATTTCATCATTTAGCTTATCGTCAACTGAAAGATTTACCAATTTGTTTATTATTGGTATAAAGGCAGATAAGGTTTTACCGCTCCCGGTAGGGGCGGTTATAAGCACATTTTTTCTATCGCTTATTACTCTAAAAGAAAACTTCTGCGGAGGGGTCAACTCTTTAAACTTGGAGATAAACCATTTTCTCACAATCGGATTCAAGGCAGCGAGACTATTCTCATCAGAGTATTGCTTGCTAAGTATTTTTATCATCCCTTTTATAGATAATTACAGTATTTAATTTTTATTGCTGGTTTATTTCCTGCATTTGAATATGATAGTAGGTGCAATCTTATTTACAAGTGCCCTTCTGTAACCTGTGCCCCATATTTTATCCTGCTTGTCAAAAGGCTCAATTACTCTTTCAAGCTTTAAACCAGAATCTAGTATCAGATTCACAATATCGCTGACTTTTCTGTCATAATAGGCAAAGTAATGAATGCTCTTATCAGGCCACCTTTCCTTTTTGATTTTTAGGCCGGAATCAAAGTAGCTTTCCTTTATTTTCATATCTTTTGGATCAATAAGTAAGTAAAATGGGTGCTCTATACTAAAAATGAAAATGCCGCCCTTTACCAGTAAATCCCTCACGTTTTTCAGTAGAGCCCAAAGGTCTGAACAGTACTGCAAAGCCATTACTGACAGCACAACATCAAATTTCCTAGGTTTTAACTCTTTTATACGTGAAAAAGGAAGCTCAAGAAATTCAACTTTTACCCCTTCTTTTTCTGCATTTTCTCTTGCAAATCCTACCTGTTTATTTGATATGTCTATTCCAGTGCATACTGCCCCTTTCTTTGCGAGAGCTATTGACACTTGCCCACCGCCACACCCCAACTCTAGAACATGTTTATTTTTTATTTTTCCAAGTAACTTTAATTTTTCTTCATTGGAACCGAAAGGACCGTATTGAACAGTTGTCATCTTATCCGCTGAAATTTCCTTTTGGTAATATTCAGAAGCAGAATCCCACCATTCTTTGATGATTTCTTCACTATTTTTCCCAGACATAGTGTATTTATACCAAAAGATCAATATAAAACTGTAAATAGATATGTTTGATTCGATGAATTTAAAAAAAGAGATATTAACTGCATTGCATGAAATGAAGTTTGAAGAACCCACTGAAGTGCAAAAACAGGC
>JAKAAG010000023.1:8226-12889 GCA_021797085.1 Nanobdellota archaeon | reverse complement strand
TACCTTTTTCTGTTAGAATAGTTCTGGAGTCTCTTCTAAGAAATGTAGATGGGAAAAGCGTTAAAGACAAAGACGTAGAAAACATTGCAAATTGGGACCCTTCCAACATGAATGACAATGACGTTCCTTTTAAGGTTTCAAGAGTATTGATGCAGGATTTTACCGGCGTGCCAGCAGTTGTCGACATAGCAGCCATTAGGGATTATGTTTCAAAGAAAGGAAAGGACCCTGCTATAGTGGAGCCTTTGATGAAGGTAGACCTTATAATTGATCATTCAGTTCAGATAGATTCCTTTGGTTCGGAAGATTCATTTAAGATAAACCAGGAAAAGGAAGTTGAAAGGAATAAGGAAAGGTATAAGCTTCTGAAATGGGCCAGCCAGGCCTTTAATTCATTCAATGTCTTTCCGCCTTCTGCTGGGATATGCCATCAAGTTAATTTAGAATACCTTGGCGAAGTCGTGCACCTAGACAGCAAATCAAATGTTGCTTATCCAGATACCTTGGTTGGTACAGATTCCCATACAACAATGATTGATGGTTTAGGTATTGTCGGTTTTGGCGTCGGCGGCATAGAGGCAGAGGCGGCATTGCTCAACCAACCAGTTTCTTTCACAACTCCAAAGGTTTTAGGTGTACATCTAACTGGAAAACTCAATGAAGGCGTTACGGCAATGGATCTGGCGCTTACTCTTACAAGGAAATTCAGGGAGAAAGGCGTTGTTGGCTGGTTTATAGAATTTTACGGAGAGGGTGTAAATTCCTTATCATTGCCAGACCGGGCAACGATCTCTAACATGTGTCCAGAATATGGAGCAACTATCTCCTTCTTTCCAGTTGACAATGAAACACTTAATTATCTTAAAGCTACAGGCAGATCTGATAGCCAGATACAGCTTGTTAAAAAATATTATGAAAGCCAGAAAATGTTCAGCCTTGATTATTCAAAGGTAAGGTTTTCTGATGTTCTTGAATTGGATCTAAAGACGGTTGAGCCTTCAGTTTCAGGGCCAAGCAATCCAAAACAAGCGGTTTCCCTTTCAAGCGTTCCTTCTACTTTCATAAATGCCTTCATAAATGATGGGAAAGTGCAGAATTTGGGCAAAGAAGAGATTAGATTGGGAACGGAAAGCAACATTGTTGAGCCAGAAAAAATAGAATTTAATGAAGATAAAAAGAAAATTAATAAAGTAAAGATAAAATTCAGTGATGGAAAAGAAGAAGAGTTCTCCGACGGCGATATAGTAATATCTGCTATAACAAGCTGTACCAATACAAGTAACCCTGTTGCAATGATTGCGGCAGGATTGCTTGCAAGAAATGCCATTCAGAAAGGATTGAAAATAGACCATAAAGTGAAAACAAGTCTTGCCCCTGGTTCAAGAGTGGTTACTGAATATTTGGAAAAGGCTGGTTTAGACAAGTACCTGGACCAATTGGGTTATTCATTGGTTGGATACGGCTGCACAACGTGCATAGGAAACAGTGGACCTTTAGTTCCAGAGGTATCCAATGCAATAAAAGAGAAGGGTATAATGACTGCAAGTGTACTTTCAGGCAATAGAAATTACGAAGCAAGGATACACAATGAAGTTAAAGGTAATTATCTTATGTCCCCCCCACTTGTAGTGGCATTTGGGATAGCTGGTTCTATATTAAAGGACTTAAGCAAGGAGCCTTTGGGTAAGGGCAGCGATGGAAATGACGTTTATCTGAAAGACATATGGCCATCAAATGATGAGATAAACAGTATAGTTAACTCAGTTTTGTCACCCGAAGAGTTCAAGGAAAAATACAAGGACAACTTAAAGGACGTTAATCCATACTGGAATGAACTGCCGTCCGCAACTGGTTTATTGTATAACTGGGAAAATGAAAGCACATATATACGTTTGCCGCCTTTCTTCGATGAAATAGATCTTGAAAAGGAAAATGAAATAAAATCGATAGAGAACGCCAGTGTTTTGGCGGTTTTTGGCGATTCTATTTCAACAGATCACATATCACCAGCTGGCAGCATACCGAAAAATAGCCCAGCTGGAGAATATCTGCTTAAAAACGGAGTAAAGCTTGAGGACTTCAATACTTATGGGTCTAGACGTGGAAACCACGAGGTTATGATGAGAGGAACATTTGCTAATACAAGAATTAAAAACCTTCTTGTTGAAGGAACTGAAGGGGGCTACACAATCTATATGCCTTCTAAGGAAAAGATGTTCATTTATGACGCAGCAATGAAATACAAGGAAAAAAATACTCCCCTAATAGTCTTTGCTGGCATAGAATACGGCAGTGGAAGTTCAAGGGACTGGGCTGCAAAGGGACCAATGTTATTGGGAGTAAAAGCAGTTGTGGCAAAGAGCTTTGAAAGGATACACCGCAGCAATCTCGTAGGGATGGGCATCCTTCCGCTACAGTTTAAGCAGGGGGAAGATGCCTTCTCTCTTAAAATAGACTTTTCAAAACCTGTAAGCATAGAGATACCAAGTACTTTTAAGCCAAGGGATCATTTGAAAATGGTTTATTATATGCAAGATGGAAGCAGAAAGGAAACAGAAGTCCTTGCAAGAATCGATTCGGAAATAGAACTTGATTATTATAGAGATAAAGGAGTATTGAATTATGTTATAAGGAGGATGTTGAAGGATGGAAAATAAAAGATGGAAGGTGGCAGTCATAAAGGGGGATGGAGTCGGTCCTGATGTTGTAAATGCCGCTCTTCTTGTGTTGGATGCTGTAAAAAAGAAGTTCAATCTTGACATAGAGTATGTGCCTGCACAGGCAGGATTAAACAGTGTAGAGAAGTATGGCACTAATCTGCCAAAGGAAACGCTTGAGATACTTAAAAATACCGATTGCGTGTTGAAGGGGCCTACCACTACCCCAGAAGGTGCAAATTCCCTTCCAAGTGCAAACGTCGGTATAAGAAAATACTTTGACCTTTACGCAGATGTAAGGCCGAATAAAACCTTACCTAACGTTCCTAGCCTAAAGCCAAATGTTGATATGGTTATAGTAAGAGAGAATACAGAAGGAATGTATTCCGGCTTGGATTTCAGGGTAAATCAGGAAACCACGATAGGAATACGGGTTATAACAAGAAAGGCATGCGAAAGGATAGTAAAATATGCTTTCAACCTTGCTGAAGAAAGGAAAAAGCACGTTACCCTTATACATAAAGGCAACGTTCTTAAGGTCTCAGATGGCATGTTTAAAGACATATTCTACGAAGAAGCAAAGAAACATCCAGATGTTAAAGCGGATGATGCGCATGTTGATGCGATAACGCAGTGGTTTATAAAACAGCCAGAATTTTATGATGTATTGGTCACAGAGAACCTTTTTGGGGACATAATATCAGATGAGGCAGCAATGGTTGTTGGTGGCATAGGAACAGGCGCATCTGCAAACATAGGAGAAAAATATGCAATGTTTGAGCCAATACACGGTTCAGTTCCAAAGTATACTGGTATGGACAAGGTAAACCCGATAGGAACTATAATGTCGGTTAAGATGATGTTGGACTGGATGAACTACAAAGAAGCAGGCCAGGCAGTTGAAAATGCCGTACATAAGGTTCTAGAAGAAGGAAAAGTCCTTACATATGATCTTGGCGGAACTGCAAAATGTTCTGAAGTCGGAAAGGAAATTGCAAGTAGGGTTTAACTTAAACTGTTAAGTCATTTATTATAAGAACCATCTTTCAACAATTTCTTCTAATCTATGCTTTTTGATTAGTCTGGCTTGAACAGTTTTCACGTTTTTAAATTAGAGTTTATTTTCTTTTACTTTTTGCCTTTTTATTGACTTTGTCGATTTTTGACAATGTTTCTTGGCTCAATAAATCAAATTTTATGAAGCTTTTCCTCATGCTTAAGAACCCTATAAGCAAAAATATTGATATCGCCAATGGAAGCAGGATAAATACGAATCCAGAAATTATGTTTAAACTGTATATGTTTGAGTACTTAAGGTATAAAATAAATATGAAATCCTGCGATGCTATAAACGCATTTCCAAGTATAACTCCTATCCATCCCTTTCTATTTCTGTTAAATTTGTATATGTCATAGGCAACAAAAGATGAAAATATCTGTATTGCAAGCACTATGAATGAGATTATAAGAATGACCAATAGGTTATTTACCATATGTTTTTACCTCATCAACCAATCCGTTTATGTTGTTTAATATCTCTTTGTCAATGTCAGATTCCAAAGCTATGATTATAGTCTCTATCTGGTTCAGTCTTGATAACTGAAAGAAGAAATTATAAAATCTAACCAAGTTTTTAGATGAATTGTACAGAGACAATGTTGTCAGTGAATCGAATATAAGCATTTTCTTCCCCTTTATTTTTTCTATGCTTAATTTAGCTACTATCCCTATTTCAGTTAAATTGGCGGGGTCGTCTATGTATACTACATTATCATTTTGATTTATGTCCGTTTTTCCTAGGTATTTTGATATTGTATCTATAAAGAAAAGGTTTTGTACCTTTATTTTCTCCTGCCTTATCTCATTTAAAATCATATTTGCAGGTTTATTTGTGGTAATTATTATGATGTCTTTTTCTTGATTCTCCTCGATAATATCATATAGGTTTCTGTAATAGTTCCCTTCCTTAAAGACATAAACACTAATCGCCATATAAATAGCTACAT
>JAKAAG010000023.1:0-8126 GCA_021797085.1 Nanobdellota archaeon | reverse complement strand
GCAGGTTTATTTGTGGTAATTATTATGATGTCTTTTTCTTGATTCTCCTCGATAATATCATATAGGTTTCTGTAATAGTTCCCTTCCTTAAAGACATAAACACTAATCGCCATATAAATAGCTACATCTAGAGGTTAATAAACTTTAATTAATCTGAATATCACCCCTACAAAAACAAAATTACTTTATAATTCGCTTTAATGAAGCCAGTATCTTCTCCGGGTCATGTTCGTAAGGTATGCTTTCATTTATAAAATCACCTATTATAACTCTTTTATCCAATAAGTCATTTTCAACCCAGCCAGAGAAATTTCCATACTTCCCCTTTATATTTTTTATTGGCATAATTTTGTTGTTTACCAGGATATAATCTATTTTTATGCCTCTATCCTCAAAAATCTTTACAAAATCCGAGGCTTTAAATCCATTAGTTTCAGACTTTTTGTTCATTATGTTTACAATAAGTATCTTCTTGGCTTTTGATTTTCCAATTATATTATCAAAGCCGTCTACCAAAGTATTCGGCAGTATTGAGGAATATACATCTCCCGGCCCAAAAATAAGGAAATCAGACTTTAATATGGAATCAGCTGCCAATCTGCTTATCTTGACCCTTTTATCAAGTTTTACGTCCCTTATTTTTAGTTCTTTGTTTGAATTTCTGTCTAGACTGTCTTCTCCCATCAAATCTCCTTCATCGGTTTTTATAACAAGGTTTGCAGAGCATTTTATGTCGTCAACAATTGGTATAAAATCTATGTTTTTAGGGGTCCTGAATATGCCCTTAGCTATTTTCAAATACTCTTTGTCATACTCCTTTACAAGGCTGTAAAGCAATAAATTTCCGACATTGTGATTTATCCCTTCCATTTCTATTCTCTGCGAGCTTATGTCTCTCAAGGCATCATTTTCAGAAACTGCAAGTATTCTGTCCCTTAAATCTCCAAGGGCATATATCCCAAACTTTTTCCTTAGGTAACCTGTAGATCCTCCAGAATCAAACATAGTAACTATGTTGTTTATTTTTATGTTCTTTATCTTTCTAAGTGCCTTCAATGTGTTTCTTGCTCCACTTCCACCTATTATAGTTACTGTTTTCATATGTCTTTCTCCACGTTTTCTTTTTTACTGTAAACCACTTTGTTAGATTCTACCCTTCCTTTAATTTCAGTATTGGATCCTATAATCGAATTGTTTCCTATTAATGTACCGGGCATAACCGATGTGTTTATTCCTGTCTTTACATTGTAACCCATTATTACTCCTAAGCGTGTTAATCCCGTGTCGTATCCTTCTTTGATTTCTATTTTTATACTCTTTCTGTCAATTCTCCTGTTCCCCGTTATGAAATTGGCTCCAATCCGGCAGTTCTGCCCTATTATGCTGTCCCCTACAAATCCGCTGTGTATGTGCGTATTGTCCATTATTATTGATCTTGCAATCTCGGTTCCAAATCCTATTTCAGTGTTTTCCCCAATTATGCTGTCTCTTATCAATGAATTGTCACCTATGAACGAATTATCTCCTATATATGTTTCACCCTTTATTGATACATTATTGCCTATCTTAACGTTTTTTCCAAGCACGACAGAATTTTCAATAAACACGTTGTTTTTCTTTGTAGGCCCTGTGCTTTTCTTCTTTTGTTTTATGTTTGAATAAACGAATTTTTTAATTAAAAGCAAATCGCTTACATATTTCAAGGAGGGTAATCCTTCTGCTTCAAAGTAGTTTAATCCGTTTGTTTTTGCAATTTCATCAAGTAAATCCTCAAATCTATATTCTGAGTTTTGCGTTTTTTCAAGTCTGTCAATTATCTCTTTATTCAGCTTATACATCCCAACGATAGAATAATTTGCCCCTTCAAATTTCTCCTTTTCCCTGACCTCCACGATTTTGTTTTTCTCTATCTTCACAATTCCATGTGTTTTTTCATCCCCTTCTTCATATTTTTTTACCGCCACTGCCGGTGCGTTTACCTTGTTTAACTTTTGAAGGTAACTCTTTATGTTTATGTAATAGGGCATTATAACTAGGAAATCACCTTTTACTTCCGATTTCGACCTTATTATTGCATCTGCCATCCCCTTCGGTTCTTCCTGCATTACTAACTTTATATTCTTGTTTTTTGCAATTCCATCACTTAATTGCGTTTTTGGGTTTACAATAAGTATGATTTCACTGCCTTTCAAGCCTTCCAAAGTCTGCTCAAGCAGCGTTTTGTTTCCCACCTTCAAAAGTGACTTGTGGCAAATCTCGGAGAAAGGCCAAAATCTCGATGATTCACCGGCTGCCAGTATTAAAGTTTGCATATAATCTTAAAGTCTTCTAAGAAAATATCTATTATAAAAAGCTTTAATTTTACAATCTTCTCCTTATAACATGGCAATAAAAGCACCAAAACTAAAGACAAATGCAAATATAAAGATAATCGCTCCTGCCAGCCCCCCCGACTTGAAAGTGCTGTCAACCAGCATATCTCTTCTGAAGAAGTTCGGTTTTAGGGTATCCCTTGGGGAAAATCTACGAAGATTAGTACAGAGAGCAGATCTGGCGGCTCCAGACAAGGACAGGGCTGCAGAGCTTAACAATGCATTCAAAGATGATTCTGTAGATGCTATATTCTGTGCAAGAGGAGGGTATGGCTCAATGAGGATACTGTCAGAGATAGATTATGACGCTATAAAAGCGCACCCCAAAATCTTCATAGGGTACAGTGATATAACTGCTTTACATCTTGCAATACACAAGTTAACTGGCTTGATTACATTTCACGGACCAATGCCTGGTGTAGATGCCGATGAAATGCGTAAGCCTTCCTTTCAAAATGTGCTTTCAGTCTTAAAGGGGGAGTCAAAGGATATAGCAAGCAACATAAATAGAGTGGTTAAATACATAGTTCCAGGAAAGATTGAAGGCATAAGCGAGGGAACGAACATATCCTTGTTCGCTTCTTTGATAGGAACGGATTACATGCCAGATACTAGGGGCAAAATAGCCTTTTTTGAGGATATAGCTACTACTTCTGGTGACGTTGACAGGTATCTTTTCAGGTTGAAGCTTGCAAAAGCTCTTGATAAATTCAATGGCTTCGTATTCGGTGATTTCACAGATATACCAAAGTCAGAGGAAGTTCTGCCTTCAATGGAGGAAATAATAGAGGATTACATGTTGGATTTGAAAAAGCCATCATTGTATGGATTGCCATTTGGGCATGGTGATGATCAGATGCTTATACCTTTGAATTCAAAAATAAGGATATCAAGCGATGAACCTTACATAGAGCTGTTAGAAGACGTAGTAAACTAAGCTTGTCTATTCACTGCAGCAGCTTAAATCCTCTACATTGTGATAAAATGACAAAGCTCCTAGCTTCATTATCTCGCTTAGTGTCGGGAACATGTGCACTGTGTCAATTATGTCATCTATCGTAAGCTTGAATTTCACTGCCAATACCGCTTCATGTATTAAATCTGCAGCGTTTTCTCCCACTATCTCTACACCTAATATGCGTTTTGTCTTGCTATCTATGACCATCTTTATCAATCCTCTAGTATCCTTTATTATACCTGCCTTTGCCAAATCCTTGAACATTACCGGCCTGCAAGCACATTTTATGCCTTTCCTGTTTGCTTCCTCATCTGTTAAGCCTACTCTTGCCGCTTCTGGAAATGTAAAAACGGCTGAGGGCACAGAATTTAGTTCTATTGCTAATTTTTTATCGCTAAATGCATTTACAGTTGCTTTATTGCCTTCTGCGGCTGCCAATGCTTCCAGCATAGGCTCTCCGGTTACATCGCCTGCAGCGTATATTCCCTTAATGGATGTTTCCATGTACTTGTCTGTCTTTATGAAACCAAACTCATTTAATTTTATTCCTACGTTATTCAAATTCAATTTTTCTATGTTTGGTGTTCTTCCTGTAGCGAGAAGTATTTCTTCTGCATTTACATCTTGTTCTTTTCCCTTCACTGAAAAATGAACTTTTACAGCTTTTTCAGATTTTGAAACTTTATCTATTTTGGCATTTGTTATTATGTTTACTCCTTCCTCTTTTAGATACTGCTCAAGGTAGTAGCTAACTTCAGGCTCCCAGTTTGGCAGTATCCTTTCGCTTCTCTGCAGCAAAGTTACCTTTACATTGAAATGTGCAAACATCTCAGCAAATTCAAGGCCGAGAGCTCTTCCTCCTATGATTATAATCGATTTTGGCAGCCTTTTCATTGAAAGGGCCTCTTCATTTGTTAAGTACTTTACTTTTTCTATCCCAGATATTTCAGGAATCTTGGCCCTTGCGCCCGTTGCTATAAGTATTCTCCTTGCCTTTATCTCCTTTCCGTTTACAATCAATGTGTTCTTGTCCTTGAAGCTTGCAAAGCCGTTGATGTACTTTACATTTTTAAGTTTTCCAAGTACTTTTTGGTACTTTGAAAAACGCATGCTCCCAACAAGAAATTCCTTGCCCTGCATTATCTTATTAAAGTTTTCTACCTTTGTGGAATAATATAAACCCTCAAATCTATTTTTGTTAATCTTGTCAAGGAAGTTTCCTACTGTTATAAGTCGTTTACTTGGAACGCATCCGACATTTACGCATGTTCCGCCAAGCACCGCCCCCTTAGTTTCATTCTTTCCTATCATTACTGTCTTTATTCCTGCTTCATCTGCCTTCAATGCCGCAGCAAATGCGGCAGCTCCCTGTCCTATTATTGCATATTCATATTCTTCCATTTTTTTCCTCCTTTAGTATACCGCATTTCTTCAAGTAAGTTTCATAATTTTTAACATGCTTAACTACTTCATCAACCAGTTCTTTGGTTTCATTGTTTATTCTGTAAACTCTTTTTCTCCCCTCTTTTCTTACACTTATAAACTTACAGTTAAGCAGACATTTTAGATCATGTGATAAGTTAGTCTGTTCTACACCTAGAGTTTGTTGAAGGTCTCCTGCACACATCTCTTTGTTTTTCAGTTGCATGAGTATGTTGAACCTGTTCCTGTTTGCGAATGCATCAAAGAAAAGGTCAGTTGCGTTTTTCATAAACCATCTTTTGATATTATATTCTCAAGGTTTCCTATCCCGTTTGCAATTCCTTCCCCAACGTATAATATCTTCCCAGTGGGGCTTATCAGGTAATAAATGTCAAGCTGCAATTCGGGAGGAGTGTTATAAGCCAAAGTCATATTGTAGCTTGCAATTCCACCAGTTACATAAGTGTTGTTATTTCCATATTCTGAAATGAACTGTGAAATAGGCATTCCAGCAGTTCCAAGGTCATCATACTGCTCTAACTCTAAAATCTTCACATTATGCTCCTTAAAGAATGCAAGGTTGTCAGCTACTGCAGCATTTCCTTGTGCACAGCTGCTGCACCATGTCGCTACGAACCAAAGAATTATTGGTTTTCCTTGATAGCTGTTTAAGCTTTCTGTGCTTCCATTCGCAAGCTGGAATGTGTAATTAGGAGCAGTTTCACCAACTGAAAGATACTTGCTCTGCTTTGCATGGTTTAAAACGAAGAAATTCAATATTAGAGCTAAGGCTATCACCAAAACAACAGCATACAAAATGTATTTTATCTTGATTTTCATTCCTTAACCTCGCAGCAGTTCTCTTTTTCGGCAACATTTATTTTGCAACTTGCGTTTATGTTTTTTGTTATCTGCATAAGGCCAAAATATGCTATTGCAGCTCCTGCTGCAATAAATAATGGCCCATAAATGGAAAATATGGACTGTATTTTCCCAGTGTTTCCGACTATAAAAGACGTTGAAAAACCAAGCACAGCAAGTAGTGAAGGTATAATGCTAGTGCAGCATAAGCTGCTCGGAAGTATCGCCCCCACTATTGAGCTTAAAGTGAGCTTTTTGCTTGTCTTTGCCTTTAACTTGTAGGAATAAACATTCATTGTGATAACCAAGCTTATCAAAAATGATATTACAAACGATGAAAGCAAGTCAAAGTAAATATAATAGGATCCAAAGTCAATTATTCCTGTTGCGGAGCTTTCTAGGAGATAAAAATAGAGAATAAAAACTGCTGCAAACATAATTGAAAACATCAGTGCATACCTTTTCGTAGTTATGACCTTCTTTATGTCCTGCATCATTCATTATATGAAATTTTTATCATATATAAATATTTTCATATCTTCAAATATTTAAATTTAAAAAAGGAAGTAAACTAATGAACAAACACAATAAAAGGAGGGGCTTAGATACATACGTTGTTTTTGCTGTTATAATCCTATTAGTTCTTATCTTAATTTATTATGCATTGACAGTTGGAAATGAAAAGCAATTATCAGTGGGAATAACAAGCTGGACTCTAACAAGCATTTCAAAAGCATTTTATCCCATAGACATAGTAAACATAACAAGCGTTTTCAACGATTCAAACAACCAGCTTTATCTTCTTGTTGAATTCAAGAATGGCGGCAGTTCCCAAATAGGTTATCTTTCAGGTTGTGTTTCTGCTTTATATGGAAAGGTTTACCCAACTAACATAGCAAATTTGAGTTATGAAAAGAATGTAGCATCATGCAATGCAATCACTGTAGCAGCACTTCGTCCAAATCAAACAACTACAGTTCAATGGCCATTGCAACCGCAGATAATAAACATCTTCAAAACAGGAAACTTCAATGTAAACCTTACTCTCCCTTTTGGGTTTTATAATACAACAATCCGTTGTCCAAAGGTAAATATCTCCTGCCCTGCAAACTATTATTCTTTCAGTGGCTTTACGGAAAACGCTACGATACAGGTATCACTCTCCGTGGTTAATTAAGCTAACAGCATTAACGGGAAAGATATATAAACCTTGAAAAGTCTAATAATAATATAGTAAGTCATACAAAGTGACTTTGGTCTATTAGACCTTAAATCACGATTAACAATTTGGCCTAAGCGGGCCTTTTTGAATGAATAGGAGGTGTTGAATTATGGCAAAGATAGGACCTACTTCTTTTAAGTATATCCTTCATGCAAAGTTTACCGCTGATAGTCTGATTGATAAACCAGACGTCATAGGCGCGGTATTCGGACAGACAGAAGGTCTGCTTGGTGAAGAATTGGACTTAAGGGAAGCACAGAAAAACGGTAAAATAGGAAGAATAAACGTAGAAAGCTCATCAGCTGGTGGAAAAACCAATGGTGAAATAACCATACCTACTTCTTTGGGGATGGCGGAGACTGCATTGATAGGTGCGGCCATAGAAACAATTGACAGGATAGGGCCTTCAAAGGCAACTGTTTCAGTTGACAAGATAGAGGACGTTAGAATCTCAAAGAGAGAATACATAATGAACAGGGCTCAGAAGCTACTTGAAGAGGCAATGAAGACCTCTGAGGTTGATACTACAGAACTACTGCAGAAACTTTACGAAGAAGTAAGGCAGAAGGAGTTTGTTGAATACGGCTCTGAGAAATTACCTGCTGGCCCAGACTTAGAGGATTCTGAGGAAATAATAGTAGTGGAAGGGAGAGCAGACGTAATGAACATGCTTAAGCATGGCTTTTCCAACGTAATTGGAATGAACGGCACTAACATACCTAAAACAGTTATTGATCTAAGTAGGAAGAAAATAGTCACATTGTTTGTTGATGGAGATAGGGGCGGTGACATGATAATAAACTCCTTTATCCAGCAAGGGCATGTAGACTTTATAGCGAAGGCCCCTTCAGGGACAGAGGTAGAAGAACTGTCAAAGAAGGAAATAAACCAGGCATTGCGTGCAAAGGTCCCTATAGAAGAGTATGATCCGTCTTTGAAAAGAGAATCTGCAGCTCCTAAAAAGCAAGTTCAATCTACGCCGGTAGAAGTTCCGCAGGAAATAAAGGAGAAGGTTACTCCATTGGTAAATGATATAATAGGCACAAGAGGAGCGTTTCTTGTAAACAACAAATTCGAAATACTTGGAAGGATACCCTACAAAGGCGTTGAAGATGCAATACTTAACCTAGAGAATATATACATGCTTGTTCTTGACGGCTTGGTAACTGATGAAATAGCAAAGGCAGCAGAAGAAAGCGAGATAACCTATGTTATAGGAAGCAGAGTACTTGCAAGCAGCTCATCCGTAAAATTGTTTTCATACGACGATATTGGCTACAAATACAGGTAA
>JAKAAG010000022.1 GCA_021797085.1 Nanobdellota archaeon | reverse complement strand
ATATTCGATGCTTTAAAAAGCAGATGAAGAATAGTGAGTGCGTGAATTTCATATTTATGCATGATGATGTTAATGCACCAATTCCAGTTGATCCTGCTGGAGGTCACTGCTATTGGGATTCGAATGAGACATGCAAGTTCATCTGTTAGGTAATGACAGATTGCGTACGGCTGAGGCAACACATAGATAACGTAACGTTAGGAGGGGGATATCCTCGGGAAACTGAGGTTAATACCCCATAGCAATAATTTCTGAAACGATTTTATTGTGAAATGGTTATTTCTAATACCGGAATAATACGCCTAACGATCGGTCTATGCCTGATTAGACTGTTGGTGAGGTAACGGCTCACCAAATCTCAGATCAGTAGGGGCCATGGAAGTGGTTTCCCCCAGAAGGGTACTGAGACAAGGACCCTAGCACTACGGTGTGCAGCAGTCCCGAAAACTCCACAATGCGCGAAAGCGTGATGAGGGAATCCCAAGTGTTCTTTCCGTTTCGGAAGGAACTTTTGCCACGTTTTGAAATGGCGTGGCGAATAAGGGCTGGGCAAGCGGGTGCCAGCAGCCGCGGTAATACCTGCGGCCCGAGTTGTGACCATTATTATTGAGTCTAAAGCGTTCGTAGCTGGTTTGGATAGTTTGTGCTTAAATCTTTTCGTTTAACGGAAAGGCATGGTATAAATACTTCTAGACTAGAGGCCGGGAGGGGAGATGGGAACTTTTCGGGTAGGAGTAAAATCCTTTAATCCGAAAAAGACCACCAATAGCGAAGGCACATCTCCAGAACGGACCTGACGGTGAGGGACGAAGGCTAGGAGAACAAACCGGATTAGATACCCGGGTAGCCCTAGCAGTAAACGCTGCTTACTATACGTTGCATTTCCTTGAGGAAATGCAGTGTGACAGCGAAGGCGTTAAGTAAGCCACTTGGGGAGTATAATCGCAAGGTCGAAACTTAAAGGAATTGGCGGGGGAGCACAAAAACGGGTGAAGTTTGCGGTTCAATTGGATTCAACTCCGGGAATCTTACCAGAAGCGACAGCAATATGAAGGTCAGCCTGAAGAGCTTACCAAATGCGCTGAAAGGTGTTGCATGGCCATCATCAGTTAGTATCTTGAGACGTCCCGTTAAGTCGGGTAACTAACAAGACCCTCTTCTATATTTGCTAACATGCAATCCGTTGCGAATGAGCAAAATATAGAGACTGCTTTCGAAAGAAAGAGGAAGGCGAGGGCGACGGTAGGTCAGTACGACCCTAATCCTCTGGGCTACACGCGAATTGCAATGGTAAAGGCAATAGGATGCCACTCCGAAAGGAGGAGCTAATCCCCGAATCTTTACCCTAGTTCGAATCGAGGTCTGTAACTCGGCCTCGTGAAGGCGGAATCCGTAGTAACCGCGTTTCAACAAAGCGCGGTGAATACTTTCCTGCTCCTTGCACACACTGCCCGTCAAACCAAACAAGTTGGATTTAGATGAGATTGTCGTTATGCGATAACCGAATCTAGGTTCAGTGAGTAGGGTTAAGTCGCCACAAGGTAGCCGTATGGGAACATGCGGCTGGATCACCTCCTTTAATTAAAAATCAGAGCGAGGTCATATTTACGTGCATTAACATCATCTGCATACTTTTGATTATAATATAATTATTGGGGAGGGGGAAGTTTATGATTGATTTACCTAAGGAGACTTTAGAATTTTTTAATAACGATGAATTAAGAGCTAGGATTTTTTATGAAAAATATTCGCTTTCTGATATTGAAGGGAATAGAACAGAAAAAACCCCTTTGGAGATGTGGAAAAGGATATCAAGAGAATTAGCAAGCGTAGAGAAGGAAGACAAAAGAAAAGAGATAGAAAAGAATTTTTACTGGTTATTGGAGGACTTTAAGTTTGTTCCGGGCGGAAGAATTTTATTTGGTGCCGGTTCAAATCATAAGGCTACTTTGCTTAACTGCTATTATCTTCCAATAAAAAAGGATTCATTAGAAGGGATTTATGATACTGCCAAGGAAATGGCAAGAACTTACTCATACGGCGGGGGTGTAGGAATAGACATCTCAATTTTAAGGCCAAAGGGTTCGGCGGTAAATAACGCCGCAAGATTTTCAACAGGTTCTACCTCTTTTATGGAGCTTTATTCCGTTACAACCGGGATAATAGGCCAGACTGGTAGAAGGGGAGCGTTGATGATAACTTTAGACGTTACACATCCAGATATAGAGGACTTCGTTACAATCAAAAAAGACAAGAAAAGCGTTAGGTATGCAAACATAAGTGTTAAAGTATACGATGATTTTATGGAGGCTGTTGAAAATGACAGACCTTTTACATTGCATTTCAAGAATGAGAAAGTCGAATTTAAGAGAGAGATAAAGGCAAGGGATCTTTGGAAGAAGATAATAGACACTGCGGTAAATACCGGTGATCCTGGCATAATGTTCTGGGACAGGATGAAAAGCGAGTCACCTACAGAATATGATGACAGAATGGCAATAAAGGGAACTAATCCGTGCAGCGAACAACCTTTAGAAAATTATGGCGCATGCGATTTAGGAGCGATAAACCTCGATTATTTTGTAAAGAACCAGTTCACAGAAAACGCAGAAGTGGATTGGGAGAATTTAGATAAAACTATACGTTACGGTGTAAGATTTCTAGATAATGTATTAGATTACAGCTATAGCAGGCATGCTCTAAAGGAACAGGCAGATGAAACCGTTTATGCTAGAAGAATAGGCCTAGGTATAATGGGCCTTGCAAACATGCTCATAAGTATGAATCTCAAATACGACAGTGACAAAGCAATAGAATTTGTTGACTATTTAATGAAGAGAATAAAGGAAACTGCGTATGATGAAAGTTCAAACATAGCAAAAGAAAAGGGGTCATTTCCTGCCTTTGTTGCAGAAAAGCACCTACAAAGAAACTTTGTAAAGAGGCTTGATAAAAGCATTTTGGAAAAGATAGAAAAGAACGGGTTAAGGAATGCATGCATACTTACTGTTGCTCCGACTGGATCGATCTCATCAATGGCAGGCGTTAGTGGTGGAATCGAACCCATATTTGCTTTGAGTTATACCCGCAGGTCTGAATCCTTATCTGAGGAAAAATTTGAAGTTCTTGATCCATTTGTGAAAAGATACATGGAAAAATTTGGTATAAAAGATAAGAGCGAACTACCTGAAACATTTGTTACTGCACATAAGATTGACCCATTTTTCAGGGTAAAGATGCAAGCCACTATACAAAAACATATCGATTCGTCGATTTCTTCGACAGTAAACTTATCAGCGGACACAGATGCAGACACTGTTGACAAGATATACAGATATGCATGGAAACTCGGCTGCAAATCAATAACAGTGTATAGGGAAGGTTCAAAGGATGATATATTGAAGGCTACAGATGAAAAACCCCTGGAGAAGGCAGAGAAAAACGAAGAGAAATTGACTGCTGAAGAAGAAAGGCCTTTCATGTTAAGCGGCACAACGATAAGAATGCCCACATCACAGGGCAAGATGTACCTTACTGTAAATAAGGATGAGAATGGGAAGATAAAAGAAGTTTTCATAGATATGGGTAGATCTGGAGAAACTGAAAAGAGCTTTACAGAGGCACTGGGAAGACTGATAAGCATATATCTGCAATCAGGCGGTGATGTGAATAGAGTTATACGCACATTAAAGGGAATAAAGGGCGGAAATTCGCTTTGGTTCAATGGCATACAGATATTCTCAATCCCTGATGGAATAGCAAAGGCAATAGAGCTTACATTAAAGAATAGGGATATAGAAAAGGAAAATGAAACACTGCATGGTGTTTTGAAAAATGATGACAAGTTAGAGAACGAGAAAGCGACCATATGTCCGGAATGCCACCAGAAAACGCTTATTTTTGAGAATGGCTGCTTTATCTGTAAGAATTGCGGATACACCAAGTGTGAATGATGAATAAGCTAAAGCTATGCATTTATGCATAGAAAACTATTAAAATAAAAGGAGGCTATTTAAATGATGGAAATAAAGGTTTTGGAAAAGAATGAATCATCTATAAAATTTAGAGTGCAAGGCGGCACTCAATCTGTTCTTAATCTTATTAAAGAGGAAGCAGATTCGTTTGATGAGGTCAGCTTTGCAGGCTTTGTAATGGAACACCCTTTAGAAAAATCATCTATTTTTGTAATCAAAACAGAGGGAAAGGATGCCGAAAAGGTGCTTAAAAAAATAATTGAGAAGACAGAATCTGATTTAAAGGAAACAAAGAAGGAATTGAATTCCTTATTCAAGTAAAAAATGAAAAAACAAGAAAAAGAATCCTTTGCAAAAAAATTAGTAACTGGAAACAGCCCTTATTCAATTGTTTTCTACATAGTCGTTTTTTACATTCTATTTGTGTACGTAGCTTTGCCTTCCGTATATGCATTTACGCCTATAAGCTACATAAGCGCAGTTGTATCTGGTAGCATGGTTCATCAGGAACCGGAAATAAATTCTACATATTATGGCTGGCTGGAATCCCATGGGTATAACATGTCCGCAGTCAAAAGTTGGCCATTCCCTAATGGTATAAACATAGGGTCATTGGCAGTAGCATACAAAGTTCCTCCTTCACAGATAAAGGTAGGGGATGTTATAATTTATCATATAAATTATGACGGTTTAAATGAAGACATTATACACAGGGTTGTAAATGAAACAGAGATAAACGGTACATATTACTATACTACAAAAGGCGATGCAAATCCATTTTCTCTCCCATTTGAGTATAATATACCTTATAGCCACGTAGTTGGTAAGGTAGAATACGTTATTCCTTATCTGGGTTATCCGAAATATTTAATTTATTCTCTTTCACAGGATATATAATTCAATAAGTATTTATCTTAATAGGATGTAAGGATTGTTTATGAAAAAAGTCATAATACTAACGGGAATGCCAGGTAGTGGGAAATCAACCGCTGCAATCGAATTTCAAAAATTAAAAGTGCCTGTTATAGGTATGGGCGATGCGGTAAGGAAAGAAATGAGAAGGAGGGGAATTGAGATAAACAATCGATCAATAAGACTTTTCTCAAAAAGGATGACGAAGGAACATGGAAACAAATACGTTATTGGCTTAGTCAAAAAAGAATTGGCAGAAGTGTTTAAAGACGCAAACATTGCAGTGCTTGATGGCTCAAGAAGGATGTCAGAGGTAGAAGAAGTCAAAAAAGAGGGTTACAAGCCGATAATCTTGGGGATAATAGCAGACAAGCAAGTAAGGTTCAAAAGAATAGTCAAGCGTAAAAACGAGAGCGATTTTTCGTCTTACAGTGAATTTGAATGGCGTGAGAAACTTGAATTGGGCTACGGAATTGCAGAAGTTATAGCATCAGCCGATTACTACATAGATAACATGGGCAGCAAGGAAAAGTTTCTTAACGACATAAAGAAGTTTCTTTCTAAAGTCAAAGCTCTAAAATAAATCTGTCAGACAACTCTAACAAACCATAGTTTGATTTTACCTTTCCATTGTTTATCTCTAACTCTATCCTTTTTCCTCCGAGATTTAGGTCCTTTTTAGCTTTTATTTCGTTTCTTTTCTTTATAGCTATCTCATTATTTGGAACATTAGGTTCTATCCCCATAATGTACCTTTCTGCTATGAATGGTATCAACCCGATAGACCAGGCCTGTGATGGGCACCCTTTAGGGCTACCATCTGGCTGGAATATCTCATTTATCCTAGAAGAGCACTGTGCATTATCATTTTTGTTTTCAAGTATTGACAGTAGCGTTTTACCAAGCTCGTTTTTTCCGTTTTCGAATGCCGCGGCTGCGAACATTTCCGTTAGAAGAGGCCAGATAGCCCCGGTTTGATAACCGTTAAAATCAAATGTTCTGTCGTTCTTTGACACAGATAAAATACCATACTCAGAAAGCATGTTGTCTTCTACGTTTTTTATTATCTTTTCCTTTTTGTCTTTGTCAACAACATCAAAGTACAATGCGAATATCTGATTTGCACTATTTATATCCTTGTCTTTTTGGTCCATTAAGTGATCTTCTTTGAACATGCTGTTTAGGCTTTTCTTCAAGGTATCAGCCATCTCCTTTGCCGTTTGGTCCTTAAACAGTGAATAAAAGGAATATAAGGCATTTGCCCAGATCGCTTGTACCTCAACTGAAAATTCTCTATTAATCGAATCCATCCAGGTTTCATTTCCTTTGTCATGTATGAACCCGTTTTCCATCCATTCACTGCAAGTTTTCATTATCTCTTCTTTTTTGTCAGAAATCAAATCAATCAATGAATTATCGGCAGTGTACTTGAAGTATTCATATAAGTCTATAAGGAAAAGACCAAGTACATCCTTTGGATATAAACTGCCGTTCATTGTATTTGTTAGTCCTTTATCATCTATTTTATATGCTATTTTTAAAAGTGCATCCCTAACGAAAGAAAAGTTACCCATAGAGAGAAAGGAAGGCAAAACAATCAATGCATCCCTCAGCCAAAACTCATTGAAATAAGGAAACCCTGCATAAAATTCTTTGTCGTTGAAGTTTGTGTACGAGTAAATGCTATCTATTGAATCCATTACAAATCCCTTATCCATTACGTCTACATCGAATTTTCTGCCCTCACTTTTAATTATTTCGCCGTATTCTTCTGCATATTTTATCTTGTTTTTTATTAGCTTGTAAATTGAATCAAAGTCCATTTCTTTGCTGGAAAAGAGGATATCATAGGTTTCGTTTGCTTTTAGTTCATAGGTAATGTTTCCAGGCACATACTTGTTCTGGACTTCTCCTTTGTCTAAGTAATGTGTTAGCCCCATTTTTAATGCATATAACCCTGGAGAATGTATTCCATAGTATTCTTCTTTTTCAAACTTTCCATTGGAGAAGTAAACGTATGCAGCTTTCCCATTAAATTCTGCCTTTATCCCGTTTTTTATCTCCGTTAAATTGTATCTTTTCCCCTTCTCATAGTTTTCATCTCTCTTTCTTATATTTATTCCAACTTCGCAAGTTATAGTGGAATCAAAGCTTGGAGTTACAGAAACTAAAACGGAGTCATCGTAGCATTTAACTTCTTCTATTACCTTTCCGTTTGAAGTTTCAAACAATAAGGTAGAGAACTGCGAGTTGTAAAATGAAAACTTTTTGAAGTTGGCCTCTGACAGGAATTCATCTCCAATTTTAAAGGCAAAGTAATCAAAGTATTTTTGGCTTCCTTTCCATATGCCACACCATTTAGATCCGAATTCACCGTTATTGAATCTAAATAGAAACATCCCATTTTTAGACATTACATGAACGATAGGCTCCATATCTATCCATATTTTTCATAAAATTTATCCTTTTCAAACGTTCAAAATGACAATAAATACTACAAATCTTAAAATAATATGCCTTTTAGCAATATCTATGAAGATGTTTGTAGGAACCTCTGGCTGGAATTATAGCTGGAACGGTGAAAATACCCTAGATTGGTACGTTAAGAA
The DNA here is from genome assembly GCA_021797085.1 of Nanobdellota archaeon. GTDB lineage: Archaea > Nanobdellota > Nanobdellia > Parvarchaeales > Parvarchaeaceae > Parvarchaeum > Parvarchaeum tengchongense. The sequence goes on along the minus strand of JAKAAG010000022.1, from coordinate 6,742 downwards.
TACAAAGTTTAATGCAATAGAACTGAATTATAGTTTTTACAGATTTCCAACCATTAAGTCAGTACTTTTATGGAAAGCTTCTGGAAAAGACATGTCATGGTCAGTTAAGATGAACCGTATAGTTACGCATCGTTTAAGGCTAAATGAAAATTCATACAAATATGTGAAGGATTTCATAGGAATATTCAAAAAATCAAAGCTTAACCTTGACAACATTCTTTTTCAGCTTCCGCCTTCAATGGATATTAAAAACATTGACAGGATTATTAAACTTGCGGACTTGGCTGGCAAAGACAGAGCTGTTTTCGAGGCAAGGAACACATCCTTTTTTAATGAAAATGTTTACAAATTACTTAGAAAAAAAGGAATAACACTTGCGAGCATAGATTCACCAATAGGTAACTTTTACGTTAAAACTACTGACAAGGTATATTTGAGGCTGCATGGCAGGAAAACTTGGTATAACTACAGATACTCCAGAAAACAGCTTGTCAATATACTTGAAAGCATAGAAAAATTAAAACCAAAATCCTTGTACGTGTTTTTTAACAACACAGATATGTTTAATAACGCAAAAATGTTTGTTGATATTATAAATGAAAAGCATGGAAATCTTTTACGTAACAAGCAACGAAGGCAAATTCCTTGAAGCAAAGGCAATGCTTCCTAAATTAAAGAAATTACCTTTAGACTTGGAGGAAGTGCAGTCCTTAGATTCAGTAGAAATAGCAAAAAAGAAGGCATTGACTGCCATGAAGAAAACTGAAAAGAGGAATCTTATAGTAGATGATGTTTCACTTTATTTAGAGGCATTTGATTACAAGCTTCCGGGTCCACTTATAAAATGGTTCCTTTTATCCATAGGCAGCAATGGGATTGCAGATATTGCTGAGAGATTTAAGAAACATGGTGCTTTAGCAGTTTGTACACTGTGTTATGTCGATAACAACGGTAAAACCAAGATATTTACCGGAAAAGTGAAGGGCAAGATAGTTAAGGCAGCAAACAATTCAAATAAAAGCTGGGACTATGTTTTTCTGCCTAACGGAAAAAATAAGACTTTCGCTGAAATTTCTTCATATGAAAAAAATAGGATAAGCCACAGAGGCTTGGCAATTAAAAAACTAAAGAAATACCTAGGCATTTGAGTATTTCTTTAACGCTATCTTCATAGCATTCCTGTATGAAACAAATCCTATTATAACCACCACAAAAATGACTATAAAGAAGCCTATACCTAAATCATGCAGGTTATGGATTTGTAAAGGAGTTATGACCCCGAAGGTAAGTATCTGCGGAAATATAATTATGCTTACGCCCGCTATCACAAATGCCAAGCCGCCATAAAGAAGCACGCTAGAAGATATGTACCTTGCAATGAACTGCAATCCTTTAGTACTTATCTTTTTTATCTTCTTTATCCAAGTTCCGAATAACGCTCCAAATGTAAATTGCATGGTCATTGTTCCCAGCCCAAACATCAATCCGGGTAGGAAAGCAACATATGCATTTGGCATGTTAGGCACAAATATAAAGTAAATTATCAATGCAAATGCTCCGAATCCAAAGCCGGCTATAAGACCGTGAATAAATGCCATCCACGTTTTCACATCCTTTTTATAAAAATCTGTATCTTTATGTCTAAATTTTTTCTTTAATCCATTGCTTATCCACTCATTAACCTCTACGTGTGGGTAGAAACTTCCATATTTTACGTAATGCCCTGCTATGTACATTACTGACCCTACTATTGAGTATACAATCCCAAAGAAAAGTGGGGAGGAAATAAAATCCTTAAAGGCATACAACCCAAATGCAAAAACAAAGAATATTATTTCAGACATCAATGCTCTTTGCAAGGTAAACCCTGCAGAAAATATTGCACCAACTTCTGCACCTTTTTTAGTGCTACCGCTACCGACGGCATATGAAAATGTGATCGGCCAGGTGTGCTCATCCGGCGTTATACCATGCACTATCCCTAGTAAATAGGACAAAAGAAGCGTGATATAAACACCATCGTATACAGGATTAAATAAATTTATTGCCATTTATAATAAAGAATTCAGCTTATGCTTTAACTTACCTCATTTATCTAATAATTCTTTTTCTATTTAAATCTTTCTTTGATTTATGACATTTTTGTATCTATATAATTATTATTTTAACTATGAAATTTCATAATAATTAATGATAAATGGGATTGCTTCTGATTTAGATGGAACTTTGATAGACACAGCAAAGTTACTTGCAAAAGCATGGGAAGAAGCCTTTAAGTCAGAAGGCATAGATGTAGGTTACAGTGAGCTTTATAAAAACACAAAAGGCATCTCCTCCAAAGACATAATCCGCAAATACAAAACGGAAAGCAGTCCGGAAGATTTGAATAGAATAAAGGAAAAAAGAAAATCAAATTTTATAAATCTTGTAGACCAAGGAAGTCAACTTCTTTATCCTGAAACTATTAAGGTTATAAACGAAATAAGGGGCAAAAAGATAAAATTTGCTATTTCTACTGGCATGTCAAGGGATCTTCTTGGCAAAGTATTGAAGTTATCAGGACTAGACCAGGTAGTTGATGCAGTCGTGAGTTCTGATGACGTTAATAATGGAAAACCTGCACCGGACATTTTCTTAGAGGCATTTAAGAGAATAAATGTAAATCCCAAATATGGTATGGTAGTGGGAGACAGTGAGAATGATATTATACCTGGAAAGAAAATAGGCGCCTTTACAGTCTTTATATCAAGAGAAGGTAATAAGTCTAGTATAGCCGATGCAAACATAACTAATTTAGAGGAACTTTTGAGGTTTTTGTAACATGGAAAATGCCATCTCAGTAAAGAATCTTTACAAAAAGTTTGGAAAGACAGTTGCATTAGATGACATATCCTTTACTTCAAAGGAAGGCGTAAATATAATTCTGGGCCCAAATGGTGCGGGGAAAAGTACGTTTCTGAGGTGTGTTATAGGTCTTTACAAGCCAAGTAGCGGCTCTGTTCTAGTGTATGGAAAAAGGCCATATTTTGACGATGAAATCAGAAATAAAATGGCGCTTCTCTCCGATAATTATGCACTGTATGACTTTTTAACGGTAAAGCAAAACCTTAGATTCTTTGGTAATCTTTATAAGCTTGGTGACAGCGAAATCTACGAGAAGAGTAAGAAGATACTGAAAGAGATGGATGCTCTCAAGTTTTTAGATAGAAAAGTCGTAGAATTAAGCAGAGGAACAAAGCAGAAGATAGCATTCTGCAGGGCAATGCTTAATGATCCAGATGTTCTATTGCTTGATGAGCCTACTGCATTCCTTGATGCCAGTTCATCGGAGTGGATAAGAAATTTTATCCTGGATTACGGTAGAAAGAAAAAGACAATACTTTTTGTAACGCAGAAGCTAGACGAGGTTTCAAGGTTCAATTCAAGGCTTATCATAATGAGGGAAGGCAAGATTGTGGAAGATACTACAACATACAATATATATAATGAAATTATGAAGTCCTCCAGTATTTTAGTAAGATTTGCAAGGCCTGTTTCTATTTCCATGCTTAAAAAAATAGGGTATAAATTCGATTCGATGAAAAGCAAAGAAGTAAGCAGTGCAAAGTTTTACATAAACAGCTACAAGGACGTAAATCTTTTGATCGGTAAATTAATAAAGAATAAGGCTTTTGTGCTTGGCGTAGACTACATAGAACCATTGGTAGAGAGGATATCAACGGGCGGTTAACATGAAACTAAACAAAGTATACCAAGTGACATGGAAGGACATAAAGGAAACCTTTAGCAGCGTATTGATTTTTGGGCCGATGTTCGGCATACCCTTAGCGTTTGCTATAATCCTTCCTGTTTTATCCTTATACATAGCAGTTCATGAGGCACCAAGCATTGCCGCAGCTATAAAAATACCAAACATAAGCGCAGCTTTGCCTGCATTCAAAAGCATAGCATTCATGGATTACTTCTCAATAAACATATTGGGGCCAATAACAATGACAATGCCGATCATAACTTCAGCGGTTATAGCAGCAGACAGTTTTGCAGGAGAAAAAGAAAGGAAAACTGCGGAATCTCTTCTTTCAACCCCATTAAGTAAGACAGAGCTTTTGCTTGGAAAAATATTCGCTTCTTTCCTACCTGCAGTTATAATGGCAGTTATAGCGTTTGCTCTTTACGGCTCAATTGTTAATTATCTATCTTTCCAGCAATTCCATCTTTTCATCCTTCCGACTCTGCCATGGCTGCTTATGCTGGCAGCAGTTCCCTTCCTTGCTCTTGCCCCTATTTCCATAGTGGTTTTGATATCCTCACATGTGAAAGGAGTCAAGGAAGCTCAGCAGCTCACTTCTCTTTTAGTTCTTCCTTTATTGGTTTTGCCGTTTGCTTCACTTCTTGGTCTAGCGTCATTGTCTGTTTCATTTATGCTTTATTTAATTCTCTTCTTAGCTATATTTGATTTCGTCCTTTTCTACGTAAGCCTAGCGGTTTTCCATAGAGAATCGCTTATAAGCTGAGTTACGCTTAGAGTCTAGCAGTTATTAATGCAAGAAGAAGTATTTATCTATAAACCGCAAATTAAATTCTAAAGATGATTGGTATGAAGGTAATATTCACCGATGTAAGCGATTTTGAATATCCAATAATTTCAAGATTTGCAGAAGATAACAAGGACTTAGCAGTTGAGATATATAAGGAAAGCGTAGATAAACTGCAGGATAAAGACTTTGATGCTGATATCCTTTCAGTTTTCATAAATTCAAAGGTTTCAAGCGAGGTAATATCAAAATTTGCAAAGCTTAGGTTCATATTTACCCGTTCCACAGGCTTTGACCACATTGATCTAAAGGCATGCAAAGAAAAGGGAATAACGGTGTGCAATGTACCAGATTATGGAAGTGAGACCGTTGCAGAATTTACCTTCTTTCTCATACTTTCTTTATTTAGGAAGATAAACTTCTCAAATAATAGTGGTGTAAAATTTTCAAGGGGAAAAGAGCTTTATGGCAAAACTATAGGCATAGTTGGAGCAGGCAAGATAGGGAGCAATGTAGGAAGGATAGCAAAGTCGTTTGAAATGAACACTATATATTATAATAGAAGCAAAAGTGACTACCTTGAAGGTCTAGGCGCCAAAAAAGTAGAGCTTGACGATTTGCTGAAAAATTCGGATGTAGTTACTGTACATGTTCCGTTAAATGAAGGGACTTTCCACCTAATAAACAAAGAAAACATAAAATTGATGAAAAAAGACGCAGTTATAATTAATACTGCCAGAGGTGCTGTTTTAGATACAGATGCAGTCATAGAGGCCCTGGACTCAAAAAGAATAGGGGGAGTGGCTCTTGATGTAATTGAAGGTGAGAAATTTTCAGGTAGGGAAATGGAGATAATAAGAAAGAAGGAAAACTATGATGTGCTTAAGAATGTACTCGAAAGAAGCATACTTAGAAACTTTGAAAATGCCATACTTACGCCGCATATAGTATATGATACTGAGGAAGCACTATCAAGGATAGTTATATCAACCTGCAGTAACATACTGAAAGCATATAATGGATTAGAGGTCAGTGACATTGTTGCATAAAATGGAAAAATGGTTTGTCAATAAAAATGTACTTTATCTTTCCCTGTCAGCTTTCTTTGCCGATGCGGGTTACCAGGCAGTAATAGCCCTTTTTCCAGTTTTCTTAGTGCTTTTCTTGAAGGCACCTGTTTATTATTTGGGTGTTATATACGCTTTTCAGTATGGGATAGGTGCAATCTTTGCTTATATTGGTGGTGTGCTTGCAGACAGATACAGCAAGAAGAAAGTAGCTATAATCGGAAATTCATTGATACCTATACTTTCATTTCTAGGGATAGCGGGAAGCTTGCTGTTATCCCCAGTACTTTTCCTTGTAGGTTGGTGGGCCAGAGACTCAAGAAGCCCTGCAAGAAGGGCGCTGGTTTCTTTAGCATCTGATGAAAAACACAGGAAAAGGGCCTTTGGTGTTTTGCATGCCTTGGATTTAGGAGGGGGTGCAGTGGGTATAGTCTACCTTATAATACTTCTTTATTTTGGTTTAACCTACAGTATATTGTTCCTTGTAACGATTATTCCATTGGTTATATCGACGCTTTTTATAGTAAAATCAAACGTTAAAGAAAGCTTAAAATCAGTTTCAAATAGGCTTTTAAGTAGCAGGAAAAAGGCCATAAACAAGCAAACAATGCTAGGAGTTTTTATTGCAACCTCATTATTCGGTTTCAGTTACTATAGTTTAGGTTATCCCATTCTAACGATCGCGCAGAGCTCAACTGACATATTAGGGGTTTTTTCTTATTTAGTATTTCTTTTAATATCTGCATTTGCTGGCTATTACCTAGGAAGCAGGGCAGGTAAAATGAAGATAGTAAGCTCGCTTTCTCTTCTCGGATACGCGCTTGCAGGCATAGGTTCATTGTTAATAGGCATTTTCTACATTTTCAGTTTAAACCTAGTTATAGCATACCTTGGAGTACTAGTTTTGGGATTCGCAGTCGGTGCAATAGAAACCTTTGAACCGACTATAATATCATTTACTTCCGCAAAGGAAAGAAGTGCAAAAAGCTTCGGCTACCTCTCATCATCAAGAAGCATAGGTTTGTTTACCGGTAATCTTCTAATGGGTATTTTGTATTTCTTCAGTCCATTCTATTCATATGTTTATGCATTTGCAGTTTCTATGGCAGCTGCATTGATAGTCTATGTATTTGGAAGAAA
>JAKAAG010000006.1 GCA_021797085.1 Nanobdellota archaeon | reverse complement strand
CTAATAGCTTGGATTAGCAAATCACACAGTCACATTGCTGTTTTTAACAGCTCGACACTTCCTTCTTTATTATCAAATAAAGAAGTGCATATTATTGTTTAACCGATAAATATCTAATAAGTAGAAAAGGTTTATAAAGCTTTTGCTTATATTTGGCTGTTTAATGCACAAATTCCTATTTTATTGCTTTTTTGAGTAATATCTGTACAAAAATGAAAAAGGAAGCATTGCCAATATTGAGATTAAGCTAATCGTACAAGGTAGACAAATAAATATTAAAACAGAAAACTCTATGAAAAGAAGGTAAACCGATATTGCCGAACCAATCAAAAGTATGGCAAAAAACGAATAAAATAAAATAGCTTTATTTTTGTAATGCTTTATAAATGCAAGCAAAGCCAATTCTATGACTAGAAAGAACAAACCGTATAAATAAAGGTACTGACCGTAAAATCTAGCATAAGTGCTTGTAAGTATGTTTGTGCAGTTGAATCTGCTTGAACCAATATTGCATAAAGTCTCCGGAATTAAACGCATAGAAAATGAAAACACTAAATATAAAACTCCCGCAAGAGCAACCAGACTAAACAATAGAATCAAATAAAAATATAGATTGGAGTTAGACGTGTTTTCTTTTTTTTGGATTATATTGCTTTTTAAATTCTTCTTGGTGTTTTTGTCTAAACCTCTGCTTACTTTCTTATCTTCCATATTATGCAACTGGGCCGATATTTACAGATGGCATAACCCCATTTGGAGGGTATGCTCTTTCCCTCGCCCACTGTACCTTGAAATTAAGCGAATCTCCCTGGTTACCTTCATATAGGCCTAAACCAAAGTAAACATTGGACTGAGAAACAACCGTGTTATCCCAGTTATTACGTGTATAATCAATGCCTGCGTTTTCATTACCGGTTCCCTGCCAGTTTATGCTCCTAACAGTATAAACGCCATCTAAAAAGTTTCCACCAAAGCTACTGCTAGAAGAGCTGTCGCACGTTGTTGATTCAACGGCTTCTGCTATGTTCCATGAATTAGTAGAGGACCCTTGATTGTTTGAATATCCGTTATAAGTCTGATAAACTCCACAACTGGGTAAGTCATTTCCATATTTGTCAGTTGAAAGAGCAACTTCGGTTGTTTCTACGCCTGTACTGAAAGTAGTGGATGTAGAATAAGCATCAAATATCTCGTTTGTAGGAGAAAGTGCTGTATCATACCATACCCATATCAACGGATAATTAGTACCTGAAACGCTTAATGTTAATCCATTACTTACTGAATCGGAAGCAACTCCATTATCCACTATACTACTCCATCCCGAAGGAAGGCTTGTACCGGCAAAGTTAGTGTAGTAATTAAATACATTAGCACCATTATCGTATTCTGCGTATGAACTTGAAAGCTGTGGTGCTTCTCCAACTGTATTTCCATTGAATAGATTTGTAGATGTGGATGCAACTCCAATATATATAGGTTCGCTTGAATATGCAGGTATGCTTCCCAATTTTATCCAATAATTTAAAGTAGAATAGAAATAAAATGCCCCAATGCTGACATACCCAGCACCATTAAGGTTGCCAGAAACTGTGTAACTGCCTGGATTAAGGTTACATGCTGCGGCAAATGCCGTTTCATAGTTGTCTCCACCATGAGTAAAGAACAACTGGCTGCAACCAGCCGGTAAAGATATAGAACTGCATTCAAACCAACCACATGATCCAACTAAAAGTGTATAACCTGCATTTGATGGAACTGTGAATTGCCAGCTAAAAGATGATACTGAATTATAGGTATTTACTTGGTCACTAATGTAATTTTGATTTAAAGAAACGCCGCCAACAACTATATCAGAGCTGCTAGATGAATCGCTGCAGGTCGGTGAACTTTGATATCCCAGACTTGTATAAGTCGTAGAAGCCAAGTTGGTCCAAGAATATGAACTTAAAGCCCCATTACCATCGCCACCTGCACATAAGTAATAATTATCACTTGGTACTGTCGTCGATGCAGAGGTAGAACCCGTAGAAGAACTATACCCTGGTGAAATATAAGTTAAATTAGATTCTAACCAACTTGGAATTATAGTACCATTCCCATACATAAATTCCAAGTTCTGACCTGTTGACTGGCCGTCATGATTTATATAAGACCATAATGGACTTGAAGGATTTATAGTTACCAACTGCTGGAAAGGAGTAGAAGTTGCAGAGGATTGTGTGTTAGATATTGTTAATGGTGTGTAATCACTAATACCTGATGGCAAAACTGGCTGGACCCATGCATATGGCATAACCCCATTTGGAGGGTATGCCCTGACCCTAAACCAGTAATAAACCATGTTTGCATTAGGAGAGCACTCCCCAGTCTGTATAGATGCATATAAGCTGCTGCTCCACCCTTCATTCGTGTTTGTTGATGAGACAAAGTTGTAATTCCATCCGATGCCTTCGTTTCCATTTCCTATCCAGTAAATGCTTGCCACTCCGCTACCTGAGCTTATGTCAAATGGATTGCCTATGTTTCCGTATCCACCGCTTATTGTTCCGTATCCCCATCCCCAAGTATCGGCCACTCCTGCATATCCTCCTGCAGTGTCGCTATTTCCTGTATACAATCCAACATCTTCAGGTCCTGCAACTCTGGTTCCCGAGCTATAGGTTTCCACTATAGAATCTGCTGAGTCTATAGGGTTGTTGTAGATTATACCTGCCCATGTACTGGAGCAGCCGTTGTTTGCTACTTGTAGGTGAAGGCCATTATCCACTGACAGTGTGGCGTCTCCAACATAAGAGGTGAAATCACTTGGCAGGCTTGTGCCGGCGAAGTTGGAGTAGACATTGAATACATCAGCTCCGTCATCATACTCTGCATAATTTGGAGAAAGCTGCGGAGCCTCTCCCACATTCACTGTATTGAAAACATTAGTTGATGTCGGAAGTGCAAAATTAATGTATATCTCCATTTCCGAGTTTGCTGGTATTCCTCCCCCTATCTTAAGCCAATAAACGGTTGAAGGTGCTGTACTGGAGTTTCCAGATTCAAGCCAAGAAGGTATAATTGTTCCATTAGCATAAGTAAACTCCACATTATCTAGATTTGAAGCCTCGTACTGAGAGTATGTTTGAGAATTAACTATCAACTCTTGCTGGAAGGGTGCAGGCGTTGCAGTGCCCTGCGTATTATCTATATAGACTGGTAGTCTGCACAACCAATTTGTAAACGTATAAGTAGTGCCTTCTTCAACAGAAGCGGATGCAGTACATGCTAAGCCGGTAGAGGTGTCTGCTGTTGCAGTTGCAGGATATGAATTCTGTGATGATTGACTGCCTAATGAAAGTGTTATAGGAGAACCTGCGGAGTTTGAGCCACTAGCTGCGCCATTATCGTATGACACAGACCAACTTGAAGCTGAAGAAGGTAAGTTAGTTTCATAGAATTCTGTTGTTGATGAACCGCTTGTAGAATATGAAATTGAATTTGTAGAGCCGGCCGATACTGTATTAGAGGATGGTGATGGTGTGTAAGTATACGTAAAGTAACCATTGAATTCATGAGACCATGAACCCGTCTGCTCTACTGTAATATCTGAAGGGCTAGCAGGATCCGTTGAAACATCTGAATAGGGTAATAATTGTATATCATTAGAGGGAGTCCACCCAATTACATTAAATTGGCTAGATAACATGTAAGCACCATTTATCTCAAAGGCACTCATACCTGGGCCACAGATATTTGTCCAGTCCACTGCAACTTCATACCAACCTGGTGTTACTGAAACTGTTGTTGGCCCATACTGTGTCGCCCCTTCTCCATGCCAAGCATTACTCCCGAAGACACTTGTCCAGGAATTAGACCCAACTGGGGTATAGAAAACTGCCATAGCGTCATCTGAAGTTATAGTTACCGTAATTGAAGAGGTAAAGTACATATAACCTACGGCAGTATAACCTTGGGAATCATATGGTGAACCGCATGCCACCACATTGTTGTTCAAATCACTCAAAGATGATGGAAACGCTTCTGTAGGCATCCCTTGGTATATATCCCCCTGATAACTTGAAGTACCGAAGTTCCATTCTACACTTGTTGATGTTAAAGTTGGAACGGAGTAAGGCAGAGAAGGTATCGTGCTCCCAGAGTTAACGGTCGTAAACTCCATGCTCGTAGAGGTAGAATAGTTCTTAGTGTTGTTAAAAGTAACATTCCAAAGATAATTGGTTGGGAGGTTCGACTCATCAAATGTTGTTATGCATGTTGTTTCTGCTGCGAAAGAAACCGCTACAGTTGAGCCTGCGGGTAAATTAGTTCCGGAGGAAGGGGTAGGAGTAGCAGCCGTTGTGCAGTCTAAAGTTGAAGAAGTAGTTGGAGCAATTTTATTTATAGTATAGGAATAAGCTGGAATGCCTGCACCAGTAGTATTTGTTTTAAATGTTATATCTGATGGTGCAGTGCCACTATTAGTATTTCCATTATAAGTTACAGACCATACTGTTCCTGAGCCTAATCCCGTTTCAGTAAAGGTTGTTATACATACTGTGAAATCAGTAAAACTAATCGGAACCGTAGTACCTGCTTCTGCTGACCCAGATGATGGAGATGGGGCGTATGTTGTTTTACAATCCAATGTCGAAGAGGAATTTGAAAGGTATGGAATGGAGTATGGATAAGTAGGTATGCTGCTGCCGCTCGATTTTGTTGTAAACGGTATATCGGCAGGTGCATCTGCAGATTTTGGTATCGAATTATATGTAACATCCCATTGATAACCAGAAGGCAAACCACTTTCAGTAAATGTAGTTGTACATGTTGTTTCTGCTGAAAAAGTAATTAAGACCGTGGAACCTGCCGCCACTGTATTAGAAGAAGGTGAGGGAGTGTATGTTGTGCTACAAACAGGGTAAGAAGAAGAATTAGACAACGTGCTAATGGAATAAGAATAATTTCCAGGAGAGCCGAAATAATAGATATTACTTGTGGTATTTTCCTTTCCAAGCCCATCAAATGACATATTCCATTTGTAACCAGAAGGCAAACCACTTTCAGTAAATGTAGTTGTACATTCTCCTAGAAAACGTATATATTGGTATTGCCCTACGGCCAAAGATCCAGAGGAAGGTGAAGGTTGGTATATACAGCCCGCCACTATAGAATCGTTAACTGAATATGGGTATGTGCCTCTTTTTTCATTTGTAAACACCAATAAATTGGTAGTTGAAGACTGATTAACGCCCGCATATTCTACTTTCCACTTTGTGCCTAGGGGCAACTCTTTCTCTATGAAGGTAGCCGCACAGGAATTAATGAATATTATATTGTTTAGAAGGCCTGCTTCAGAATAACCAGAAGAAGGAAGAGCGGTGAATGTACAGCCGTTAAATGATGTGTTGCCAACGATGAAGGAATAGTTACCTGGGACGGAGGCAAACAGTATTTCAGTGCCTGTAGAGGTATGATTAGCACCTTTGAAATCCACCCACCATTGAGAGCCAGTTGGAAGGCCCTCCTCACTGAATTCGGTTATAATGGAAGGCAATGGCAGATTTATATTTGTAGGAACAAAGGACATTGTACCATTTGAAGAAGCGTTTATAACACTTGAAATGGCAAATGTGATTCCCAATGAAACTGTGTCCCGGGTGTTTGCAAGCTTTAATTTTGTAAAGCATATTGAATTCTGACCTGGTGATAGTGTCAAATACTGGCAGCTTACATTTGATAACCTCGTATTGTTATAAAGCAAGGAGAATTTGTTTAAATTGACTGAAACCGAAAGAGAATTTGTAAGATAAAATTCCATATAACTGTAATTTGCAATTACGGCAGTTACTTTTACACCTGTAAATCCGCTTATTGTTGAAGAAGGTGAAATAAAATGTAATGGAGAAAATAACCCTAGAAGAAAAACAACAATTAAAACTGCTGCTACAAGAACAATCATCCAACCATAGGTCATCAAGGATTCTACAACTGTTTGTCCCTTTTTGCCAGTTTTAATTTGCATATGTATAAGGATTAATAAACTTTATTATTTTAAATAAGTTTAATCTAAAAAAAAGCAATGAAAAGCTTAAATATAACAATGTATATTACTATATTGTAGTGTATTTATGAAAAGAAAGGAATTTTCTATAAACGATGGGGAAACTGAAGACCCTGATGAAGATTATGATATTGAGAAAGATGAAGAGTTACTAGAAGATTGATTTTATAATGCAGAAAAAAGCTGAAGGAACGGATTGCCTAATAAAACTGTTATAATAACTGCAAAGAATATGCCAGGAACAAAAGGCAGGCCAATCTTGATTATAACTTCTTTTATACCTTTTTCCTTTAGCTTTTGAATGTCTGCATTTGTCAATCCAGTGCTTCTTTCAGGCACTATTTTTTTGCCGTTTGAATCCTTTGGTGACTCTGCAAGCCAATCTCCCTCAGTAAGTTTTGAAACCTTCTCTTGTATGTACATTAGGTTGTTTGCTACCAAAAATACAAAGCGGATGGAAAATATCATGAATACGCCTACTGCAATGAAAATGTTTATTGGGAATGGAACCAACAAAACCGATAGAATTATAATGGCAGCTGATGCAATGAAAAAAGGAACGTCATACCTTTGGAAATGCTTTTTGAGTTTGTTTATTTTCACTAATCCAAATAATATTGTGCCGATTAACCCGTAAATCCCTCCAAAAAGGAGGATGTTTATAAACAATGCAATAAAGGATTTGTCCGAAAAAACGTTTAAAGAGGTGAAAACGAAGCTTAACCCAAGCATTAATTTTACATCCCCTCCGCCCCATTGACCTAAGCGATACATGAAGTAGGAAAACCCGAAAAGCAGCAGCAGGGAAATGGGTATATAGATTAGATTTGAAATGGTGTTGTAAGCTAAGGAATAAATAAATGAAAGCAGCAGTGTGCCTGCCATTAGGATATAGCTTATTGAATCAGGTACTTCTCTGTTTCTGAAGTCCTGTATAGAAGCTATCAGCAACATCAAAAGTACAAAGATAAATATCAGATAATCCATTTGATATACCATGTTATACTTAATTGGTACGGGATTATATTATTTAAATGATTTGCCTTTAAGGGCTATAGATGAACTTAAAAAATGCGATGAAATTCTGCTTGAGAGATATACGAATTTAAATGACATAACTTTCCTTGAAAACCTTGAAAAAGAAATCGGCAAAAAAATAGCAATTGTCGGAAGAGAAACGATGGAAAGCAATCTAATAATAGATAAAGCCATGACTGAAAAGATTGCTGTTTTGGTGCCAGGTGATCCTCTTGCCGCTACTACCCATTTTTCACTGATACAGGAATGCAAAGCTAGAAATATACAAATACAAATAATCCATTCCTCTAGTATATTCTCTGCATTGGGCGAAACAGGGTTGTCACTTTACAAATTCGGCGGCACTACCAGTATACCAATTTACAGCGAGCATTTTCATCCAGAAAGCTTTTTTGAAGTAATAGAAAAAAATATAAAATGCAATTACCATTCTCTTGTCCTCTTGGAGGTAAAAAACAATGAAGAGTTTGTAAGCCCTGAAAGGGCCGTTGAGATACTTAAAGAGATAGAAAACAAAAGAGGGATAAAAATAATAGACTGGAAAAATGTAATCGCAATATCAAAAATGGGCAGCGTTGACCAAAAAATCATAAATATAAACAATAAGGATTTAAATGGCCTTAAGCCTCCCTCCTCGCTTGTCATACCTGGGGAGCTGAATGAAAACGAGAAGGACGCGCTAAAACTTCTATAAAGCTTAGGATGAACTTATTGTTATAGGTATGCTATTAGAAGTCAAACAGTATGTATAACCTGCACTGACGTTTATTGAGGTATCAGAACTGTAACCAATTGAATTAGAAATAGGATTTACTACAAGGGAAAATTGTATTGGTGCAAGCAGCCTGCCATACTGGAAATTAAGTGAGTACTCTGATGAAGAGATGTTTATACTTGGGTTTATAGCGTAGGTGCTACCGGTAGAGGAAGTGAAATACCCCTTGCCATTTTTTATGCGTATATAAACCCAGTTAAGCTTAGAAGTTGAGCCTATGGAGGTTAATGAACTGCCCTCGATATACTCGCTCTGATTTGATGGAACTGGGCTTGCAATTATTGTAGTATTAGACAACTCCAATCCCAAGCTTATTGGAAGACCTGATGAAGAAGTAATCGAGGATATTGGGACTGAACCGCTAAAATTGTAGTTTTCTATAGTGAGCGGATAATTTGTGTAGGAGACTGCATTGAAGCAAGCGCTAAAGGTTATTGAACAACTTGTCGGACTTGAGCTTGAAAAAGTCCAAGTAGAAGAGGAAGGTGAATCAGGAGGTATCAAAAAGCTCTTGCTCTGCACGGGTAGAAAAGAACATCCGTATGGAGATAAAGTCACATTCAAATAGCTTTTGCCATTGTTAAAAACATTCGATATGAAATCCATGCTTTCTCCAGTATACAGGTGTGATAAAGAAGTTACAGCAGACACATTAAATGAAATTGGCAAGTAGGGATTTATGTTCTGCGTAGTCGTTGTTGTAGTGCTGCTCTTGAAATTAAGGTATCCCCCCTTATAAAGAAAGAAAACGCCGACTATTATTATAATCACAACAATTATTATAACTCCAGACTGCCCTTTATTTTTCATGATTATATACAGGAAATTTGGTTGCCTGTAAATGCAACGTAATAATTATAGTTTGTATCTATTGCTATTGTATTCTGTGAACTTGCGTTGTCATCAGTAACAGTTATCTCAATAGGTAAGCCAGAACCTGCCGATATCAACTGAAGGTTCACGTTATGAAGAGTCAAAGAGAGAGTTTTGCCCGAAACCGAGAATGGATAATTCTGACCGTTGTAATAAACAAATGCGCTTGCAATCCCTCCTGTCGTATTGTCTATATACAAGCTTATTGTTTTAATGTAGTCATTTGGATTATTGTTGGAGATAGCCGTGTAAGGGGCGCCAGACTTATAGTTTCCTGAATCATAATTAGGAGAGACATCTAAAGTGATTGTTGTAGATAGAGAACCTGATGGGATCTGAGTCTCAACCGATGCAGGTAAAGCTGACAGAGTCATAAAACCGGAATTTGAATTAGAGTATATAGACTGGGGTATCAAACCGGATTTTGTTCCGTAAGGGTACGTGATTACTGAAGTTGTTAAGTTCTGCCAAAAATTCTGTACTTCTAATGCAAAATAAGGTATAACTGACCCGCTTGAACTTGTGCATGAAGTGTTAAAAAGAATTGTTGAAGGAGTTTTCATGCTAGCAGGAACAGAAATGGATTTTGATCCGGGCACAATTGAAACAGGGGGGGCAGTAAGGACTTGAAGACTTGCGGTTAAAGATTGGTTAAATGGATTAAACAAGGTTACATAAAGCGGGGATGACTTACCGGAATAAAGCTGCGAAACATTAGAATATGCGGATATGCTAAAAGTGCTTGGGGTACTTGTACTAGATTTGCCAAGCTTTAAAGCACCGCTATTAAAGCTATACAATACAACAATTAGTATGATGACAACTATTAACACTCCTGCAATTGCAACTCCGCTTGCACCCAATCTATTCATAAAATAATAATAGTTAATTAACTATAAAAACGTTTAACCGTTTAAGTTGAATAAGGTTCTATGTATAGCCCTACTGGGAAATAGCCTTCTTCCTCATAAGAATATGAAACGCTAAAATGCATATTAGCCTGGATGTAAGGTATACTTGATCCAGACAGCTTACTGAACTCGCTTGTACTCAAGGATATCGGCAGCTCTATAGAAGCGCCAGTTGGGCCTATAACAATCGTTTTTGAAAACATGGCAGTTCCATTCGAGAACTGCTTAACTGTAAAACCTAAAGCGCTTGCATCTGTTATATTTATTATAGAACTGTTTAATATGATGTTTATTTGAGTATTTCCTATTGGTACCCCACTACCGACATTGTTAAGTGATAGCCCTAATTCTATATCTTGGCCATAAACAACAGGCTGTGATGAAGAGGAGGAGAAATAAATGGGCCCTGCTGTGACATCAGAGGGCTGTGTCACCGGCGCAGGATAATTGCCATTTGTGCTCGCACTCTGAGAAACAAATTCGAGCTGCTGGGATGCAGTAGCAACATAGGAAAAATTAAGGTAATAACCTAGATTCTGCGAGTATTGTATGTTCCCATAAGCATTTGCAGGTGGAGCCGAAAATGTAAACCCTTCAGATAGGATATCACCGGTTGCAAGCGAAGGAATGCTTACGCACCTTCCGCTGGTTATTGCATTGCCATTAGGGTTAGGAGAAGAAGTTTCCGGACTTGAAAGGATGGTAAAAAGGCCCAGATTATCAAGACAGAAATAAATATTAGAGGCTGCTTTTCCGTTTAGGTTGTTTGCAACCAAGAACGTCGCACCAAATGTTGAGGAAGGAGAAACTTTTGCGGGGGCGTTAACTGAAATCACTCCAACCGCAACGGTATGATTTAATGACGTGGCAGTTGGAACAGGAGAAAAACCAAGACTGTTAAGAAGGTACGGGCCGTATAGAAATAATATTACTATAATAACAAGTACAATTACTCCCGCTGCAATTCCGCTTCCATTCGCTCCTTTTTTATTCATCATATTAACTGCATGCCTGATTTGATATTACCACAGGCATGTTCAAAGTTTCATTGTAGTTATAGTTTACGTAGCCTATTACAGTCATAGTATTGAAATGCATGCCATTCAAAGAGTTCACAGGGTTCAAATCCAGATAGAATGTTGAACCTGAGCTTAATACCTTGCTGTTGCTTATGTAACAGTCCCAATAATTTGATCCTGGAAATTGAAAACCTTGCATTTGAACAGGATTTGCAGTCACGCAGTTCCAGTAACTTGTAGATGGATTGGAAGGATAGAAATCCTTACTTATGTACAGAGACACATTATTTATTTCATAAGGATAGTTGCCGTTGTTCTTTAAAGTTACCTCCA
The DNA here is from genome assembly GCA_021797085.1 of Nanobdellota archaeon. Taxonomy (GTDB): domain Archaea; phylum Nanobdellota; class Nanobdellia; order Parvarchaeales; family Parvarchaeaceae; genus Parvarchaeum; species Parvarchaeum tengchongense. The sequence continues at coordinate 36,647 of JAKAAG010000006.1, read as the reverse complement.
AAGGAACCGAATCTATCTTTGTTATTACCGGCTGCTTTACTACAGTATAAACTTCAATCTGTACTGGCCCTGCGGAGTAAAAATTAAATGAAGGCTCTGCTGGTACAAGTGCCTGAGAAGAAGATACAAGTTGTGATTGGAAAGAATCCGACATAAATTCTATTGGAAGTATAACTGCTGCAGTGTAATTCTTAATCAGAAAATTTGCAAGGAAAGACATGGACAAAGGAAAAGTAAGCTTGTCTGAAGAAGGAGGACAGGATAATTCAAAATTGGTAATATTCTCTTTGGTTTCGCCCTGTGCCAGTATGCCAACTAAACTCGAATCTTTTATTGCAGGTGGTGAGCTTTGCGTTTCTGGAGGGCTTATAAATTTTGATAGCAAGTCCTGACAGTACTTTGCCGCGCCTGGTGAAACTGTGCTTCCACATGAGATATTTACTTCTAAGTTATTGGAGGTATCTGGCCCCAATGGAACGTTTCCATTGTTGTATACAGAGTAAAGAATGCTGCCTTGTTGTGGATTCGTTGTGAGAACTACCTGCTGATTGGGGGGATAACTAAAAGTAAGAAAGGATAAAAATGTTGGAGTTGAATTCACTGCAGTGACTTGGGGCTGCGTAACAAGAAGATTTGGATTTTGCACTTCTGCAATAAAGGTTGAAATCGATGAAATACCTGACGAGATCAACCCGCCTATCTTTGAGAAAATAGAGCCGTATGTAACTTCAGTGTAGACTATGCCCACGTTTGTTGGTGCAATAAATATGAAATAGATAACAACTATGACTAACAAAACAATTATTGGTGCGAAAAGAACAGAGTTTCTCTTTATGCTCCTTTTTGCAGATGTAGTATCGAATAACCTGTTCTTTTGCTTTTCCTCTTGCTCAAGCCTTATAAAATCGGCTGATACTCCGTGCTCAGCTATCTGATGCTGATACAGTTGTGCCTTAGTTTTAAAGTGTAGCCCGCAGATGTCGCACACGTTCCTTCCTTTTTTGCCATACTTCGAACTAGAATTTGGTTTTGGACTTGAAGGAGGAGGTGGAGTTGGAGGTGTAGGCGGAGTTGGAGAAGGACTTCCCCCTGCAGCTGCTTGACCTTTCCTGTTTATTTTAAGCACCATAATAAGAAATAGAAGAGATTGCTATATATAAATTTCAACCTTTAACAGATTTGATTGAAATATAAGAGGGTATAACTAAACCGTCTGTGGATAGCTTTATTGTTCCGCTGTAGTTTCCATTTGTTGCGGTAACTCCTATGAGATTTGAAGGTATAAGAAGCACATTTTCGCCATCTGAAAGAGTATTTGCAGCAATGGTTAAATTTGCACCGCTTGGAGTAAAGTAAAGGTAAATATTGCCTTTTCTTATTATGCTAGATACATACAATGTTAGAAGGTAATTGCCATGAGTTGCATTAACAGAATAGTAAACTGTCGGAGAATTTGCCGCTATGTATGGTATCGTATAGTTAAGATAGGCATTTGCTATTTCATATGAAACATTTTCAGCGGGCTGAAAACCTACATTAAACAACAAGGGAAGTATTATTGAAGAACTTGAAAGATTGGAATTGCGGATTGCTTTTGATATTACAATAGACGGTATATTTACCGTAAGCTGTGAATTATCTCCATTGTTTATACTTGAAATAACTTGACCATTGACTGAAACATTTAAGTTCCCATAACCTATTGGAGTATAAACAATCGAATAGTCGCCAACACCGCTAAAAGTCAATACTTTTATAGGCAATATATTTGCATTGTTTTTACCCTGCTCTTTTATAATTTTTATTTTTGCCAATTTGAAAGACTGAGAAAGGGCAAAACCATTCAAACTGTCGGTTACTGATAAAACATACTTGCCTGTTCCTGTATTTGGTATTTCCTTTATTATTGTTTCATTTTTTGCAGGCAGGGTAGAAAAGAATGAATTGCCATTCAATGAAAAACTAAGTCTTGGAGTGCCAGAGACAGACTGGACAGTTATCTCAATAAAGTAATCTGATGACTGAGAAAGATTCAAGTTTATATTATATGAAGAAGAGCCGAATATGCTTGAGCCTATTGATACACTGCTTGCATTGAATATAGTTGAATTAATGATAGGATAGTTAACACCAAAAGTACCTAAAGTATAGGAGGTATTTACAGATTTGCTGTTTCCTCCTATATATGTATCAAGATTCTGGTAGTACTCTCCTGCAGGTACAGAGGGCGTAGACACACTTGTGTTGTTTATTCCAAGAAGCTTATATGCTACAGGCGCAGGTACAAGGAGTAGATAAATTACTATCGAACCTATAAGTATAAGCATCAACACTACAACGGCGGGAATCCTTTCCCTTTCCACTGCCATGAAATCTTTACTACGTTATAATATATAAATATTTCTAGTCTGATAAAAGTGGCTTTTATTGGTCAAAAAGTGAAATACTCCTTTAGAGAAGCAGGTACTTCGAAGAAACCTGCTTTGAGTCCGGCATCAATATAAGCCCAACTTATAACTACTGCTTCAAATGCCCGCACATAATCTTTCTTCTCAATAAAAAACTTGCTGTCGCTAAAATAATTTGACGACATGTCAAAAAACTCGGAAGAAAGCTTGTTTTCACTGTCCTTTAATGACAAAGAATGAAAAACCTTCTCCATCATGCTTATCTCTTTCTCTGTTCTTTCCCTTAAAACATCATCCATAAAAAGAAAGTGAATTGTCTTCTGTTTTTACCTTTTCTAGGTATTGGTTTACTCTCTCCTTTGAAAAACTATGCTCATCGCACAGAAATTTTATCAGTTTCTCTCTTTCTATTTTACCCATATTTAAATCATCACTGACATCAATTATATTCGGAGAAATAAAGTATTCATAGATTTCGTTTATATCATAATCTGACCTGAAATCATAGGAATTAAAAAGGTCTTCCCTGCTCTTTTCTTTAACTAATTTAAGAGCTTTCTTGGGACCGATACCATCAACACCTTTGTTGTAATCTGTGCCTACAAAAAGAGAAAGAATTATGAGCTGTTCCCTACTTATACCAAGTTTGCTTAAATTATAACTTGCGTCTATTATTTCGGGGGAAACCCCGGTCATTATGCCCTTCCCGCTTACTTTTCGCTTGTTTGTTATATTTAGGTTTCTAACCACCTTCTTTGCTCCGAAAAGCAGGGTGTCATAGTCCTGAGAAGCGGCCGCAAAAACTTTTCCCTGCTGACTTAGAACTGCAGCTTGTGCTTCTCCTTCTGCCGGTGCCTGCACATAAGGTATACCAAGATAACTAAGAAGCTCCTTTGAAGAGTCTATTATATAATCATCTATCCTTGCAAGCCTGCGCATATACATTGCCTTTTCCTCTTGTGTAGAAGCGTGCTCCATCTTTTCCATTGCCTCTTCTTTTGTTTTCTCCCGTTCCTGCAGTGTTTCTTTCTTGAACTTAGGTGCTTTTCCATCAAATACAAAAACGGGCTTTATCCTATTTTCTATAAGTGAAACTGAACGGTAAAATAAGCCATTTAAATGCGTTGTCACTCTCCCCTTTGAATCAGTAAGATAGGAGCCATCTGCCAACCGTATAGTGGTTAGAAACTGGAATATCCAATTAAAGGCATCTATTGCGATTGCCTTGCCGGAAAGCTCCGCCATCTTTATTTTTTTTGATTCGAATAAACCATTTAACTTAACGCCCATTATTCTACTAGGATTTGTAATCATTAATGCTTTTTTGCTTTATTATAAAGTTGTTACTATAACTTTACCGTCATCAAAAAGAAATGAATGCTCAAACTGAGATACTAAACCATTGTCTCTTTCCTTCAACACATTAAATTCATGCAATGATCCTGCTGCAACAAGATTCCTTATTTCTATCTCCGCCAATCTCCCAAATTTATTTATTATCCACCTTTTTGCGAACGGCAATTCATTGTATTCCTCTGCAATGTATTTTAAAATCTCCCTGCCAAGCGTGCTTCTTACATTTTTATTGGCAACCAACTGGTAAATCTGAACCTCCGCGCTATCTATGACATAGCCCCCGCCATTTGTAGCAAAGGGCTCCACTGCAACAACTCCTTCCTTTCTTAAAAAAGACCCAGAATAATTCTTTGAATTGGAGATAAATTCTCCTTCATGCAGACTGTACCTTCCTATCCCGTGCCCTCCAAGATTAACTATTGGGGAAAAACCCAAACTGCTTATTTTATCGTCTATTACTGTGCTTATTTCACTTACAGCTATCCCCGGTTTAATTATCTTAATTACTGCATCCAATGCTTCTTTGGTGGCACTGACAAGTTTGTTTCCCTCTTCTCCCACAGCAACAGAAGCTGCTGTATCTGAAAGATAGCCATCGACGCTTGCCCCCACATCAACCTTAACTATATCTCCTTTTTTAAGCTCCGTTTTATCATCATACTTCGGAGTGTAATGCGCTGCAATCTGGTTTATCGATATATTTGGAGGGAAGGATGGTTTTGCTCCCCTTTCCATTGTTCTCTTTTCTATGGCTTCTGCTATGTCAAGAAGCTTTGCTCCGGGTACGCACAAAGAAATTCCAAGTTCTCTAATCTCCTTACCTATCTTGCCGGCTAACAGCCATTTTTCCCTTTCTTCGCTTTCCATTAAAATCTAATCCAATACCGCTTCTTCGTCTATGAAGCTTCTTATCTTGTCCAAGAAGTTTTTGTTTATTCCATTGTTTTCTATTACTATGAAAACCAGTTTGCTTTTTCTTTCTCTTGCTACTGATGAAGTGAAATGTATAAACCTAAGTATCTCGTTCTCTGAATTGTATATAAGAAATGAGGTTATTGAATCTATAACTACAAACGTTTCTCCCTCTCTTTTAAGCAATCCTTCCAGAGTTATGCTTATCTCTGTTAGATCTCCGGGTGATTTTATAAATATGCATTTATTATCAGAAACGCTGTCCTGAATTATTGGGGCCGTCACTGAATCTATAATAAAGTAATCGTTTACCTTTGCCAACTCGAGCTTTTCTTCTATGGACTTGAATGGAAGGCCTGAAGTAACATAAATTAGCTTAAAGCCCTTGTTTTTTATCCTTGAAAGAAGTTCTATGGCCGCTTCATCTAGTTTGTACCTCTCTTTTACGAAAAGCATGCCTACTCCATCGTCTGTAATTTTCTCTATAAAATCATTATTAAACTTGTTTTCCATTTAGTTTCCTGCAGGTATAAAATAACAAACCATAATATTAATAGTATTATTCTTTATAAAAACCCTTCAAGTGAATTATTTTTCTTGCCAAGAACATCTTCTTCGGAATAACCTATAACTTCCAGTATCTGCAGAACTGAAGGCAAAACTTGTTTATATATATAGTAATCAGGATCATATTTTATCCCGTTCTTTCTTGCAATGTCATAAAGCACTGCTTTTTCAGACACGGTTTCATTGCTTTTACCTTTAGCTATTATGTACTTTATAGTGTCTCCGCTTACGAATTTCATTCCGCTTTTCTCAACTGCAGAGATGTGTCTGTTTGTCTGCTGGTAAGAAGAAGGATCTTTTCTCAGCCTTGTAAGAATGACAAGTTCCTCCAAATCTGCTTTTCCAAGTCTTATTCTCTCTATTGTGTTTTTTACGGTTGAAAGCGCAGATTGCTTGTCGTTTTCTAAGAGAATTTTTTTAAGTACTTCCTTTTGTAAATTCTTTGCTATTACCGCCCAGTCTCTTCTAACAGACTGAAAACCCTTTATTGTTAAATTGCCATCGAAATCAGACATTGCATATTTTTTCTTTGCGCCTATCCCCCCTTTTGAGCTTACAAATATTGCACGCGCGTAGAATCCCTGCAGCTCCAATTCCATCGGTTTTGGAAGTTTGCTGTTTATATCAATTATAAAATCATTTACTGCCTGTTTTTTCTCTCCAAACTGAAGAAAAGCGGAATCTGTGTCTGCATACAATACTTTAAATTTATATGAAGAGGCCGTTGAGATTACTTCTTGTACGTACTTCCTTCCCAGTGATGTTGTTGCGCCAGCGCAATCAAAACAGTACCACCTTGAATTGTAATAACCCAGGTAGCCATAAAACCCATTTGCTATCAACTTTAAAACCAATACCCTTGCATTCAACTGCTTATTATCCCTGTCGATTTTAAGTCTGTCTTTTGCCTCAAATCTAAGCCTTATTACTTCATCTAAAACAGATGGTATCAAACCTACTTTTTTCTCTTTTGGCAAAAATGTTCTTTCTCCGTTATTATACTGTATAGTAGACGGACAGATATTGTGAGATACTATTATGCTGGGATAAAGACTGCGGAAGTCAACTACCGCGATATTTTCATAAAGCCCTGCAGTTGGCTGGAAAACAAACGCACCTACATTTATTTTCTTTATCCTATCATTAACCTGAAAATCAGAAGGCTTGTTTGGTATCAGCTCGTTTTTAAGTATGGCCTTCTTCATTATTAGATTCTCAACCACAGAGCCTGTCGTCATCCTTGAAACATCTGCGAATGTCTGTCCAACTAGCTTATTGAGCTCGGATATCAACGGCAAAAGTGTGTCAAAAATAAGGAGCGTAACGTTTGAATCCTGTATGCAGTAATTGCACAATTCCGTTGCGAGCTCACCGTCAGTAAAAACCTCATTTATTTTATCCCAGTCAAACTCTCCCTTCCTTTCCCCAGTCATTTCAGCGGCTACTTCTCTTAGGGTAAGAACCTCTGTTTTAAGGTTGTATATTGAGTATATGTTTCTTATAAAATTAAGTATGTCAACATGCGAAATTCCAGTTACCTCTGCTATTTTTCTCTTTTCCCCTTTGATCTTGAGTTCAAATCCGTTTATCATGAATTTTATCCCGAGTATCTTTGACCTCTCAGAAATATAAGGCATGTCAAAAGAATCGGAGTTATATCCCACTATAACATTAAAATTGTTCAATGACAGCAACTCAGAAAGCTTCAAAATAAGCTCTTTTTCATCCTTTACCTTTATAATGTCATTTCCTTCCGCATTAAGCCATGTGATGCACTTTTTCAGTCCTACACTTACCACGGAGACTGCAATTATTGGATCTGATTTTGCATTCGGAAAAGAGCGTTTTGAAAAAGTCTCTATGTCCAAAGCGGCCGCTTTCATTGGAAAATTTCCGATGCCTTCGTCTTTTATATTAATCAAGTAATCTCCCTCTGAATCTATGCTCAAACGATTAAAGGTTCCTATTCCTTTGTCAATAAGATATCTTTTGTAAAATGGTATGTCTGCTTCATATGTAGGGAAACTAAGCTGCTTTATCTTCGGCACATCTTCCGGCAATTTGGTAAAGACCTGCAGCAATTTTTTCTTTTCTCCAAGCCTGTATTTTTCAACTTCATTGAAAGAATCTATGAAAGACAATCCTCCAATTGTTTTTTTGAATTCTTCCTCCCCAGCGTCTACATAGCAATAAGGCTTGAAATTTCTATCATAGAATATTCTCCTTTCCAGTTTTTCATCCACACAGAAAAGCCTTATCACTGGTAAGTTGTCTATCACTGTATAATCTGCATCTACAAGAAAATATGTCTCTACCATATAAATTATAGCAGATGTGTGTAAAAAAGGTTAACTTATTTAGTAGTTACGGCCTTTGCAAGGTTTCTTGGGTGATCTGGATCTATATGCTTTGATAGAGAAACATAGTATGAAAGAAGCTGTGATATTATTACTTGTGGAACAAAGCTGAATATTCCTGCCGGCTGCGATCTTATAAGAAAGTCAAATACGTCAAGCTTCTCATTTGCTATTCCGATTATTTTTCCGTTCCTTGCCTTTATCTCTTTTAAGTTGTTTATTTCCCGGTCTTTGAACCTGTCGGACACCAATGCTATGGAGTATGTTCCCTTTGATATCAGTGCAAGCGGGCCGTGTTTAAATGTTGCTGAATCTATAGCTTCTGCGTGTATGTATGTTATCTCTTTCATCTTTAGTGCAGCCTCCATAGCGGATATATAATCAGTTCCCCTGCCTAGGAAAAACAGGTTCTTTTCTCCTTTTATTGCAGATGCTGCTTCCTTTATTGCATTATAAACCGAGGGTACAAAAAGATTATAGAGGTTTATGTTCAAAAGGTTAAGATCATTCAATCCTTCCTTTTCTTCTCCCTCTGAAAACATTGCTATCAAGCAGGAAAGTATCGCCGACATCGTGAATGTTTTTGTAGCTGCAACTCCCTTTTCATGTCCAGCATTTATGTTTATGAAATAATCAACTGAATTTGCAAGCGAAGAACCTTCTGTATTTATTATGCCTATTTTCTTATTTTCTTTTATTATCGGAAGGGATTCTATTATGTCCATTGTTTCTCCGCTCTGCGATATTATTATAAAAATGTCCTCTTTCCCAATTGTTTTCGAATAGTTTAACAGGTCCTGCGGCTGGACGGCGATTGCTTCCCTTCCAAGATCCCTGAAAAGGCTGGCAGCAAGGAGCGCAACGTGAAATGAGGACCCCGATCCGACAAGAAATACCTTCTTAGACAATGAAACCGCTGATGCTGCGCTTTTGAGGTATGAAAGATCTGAGTTGACAAGCTTTGAAACCAGTGTTTGCTGCTCCATTATCTCCTTAAACATGAAATGTCTGTATTTGCCCTTGTCTACATCTGAAATCGAAAAATTCACTTCTCTTACCTTGTGTTTGCCAAAGTTATTAGACTTGAGAACCTTGAAACCTGTTTTCCCTATAGATATTACATCCCCATCAAAAAGGTACACTACTTTATTTGTGTGCTTCAGAAAAGACGGCACATCACTTGCAACAAATATGCCATTTTCCTTAACACCCAAAACAAGCGGAGAACCTTCTTTCACAGCAATGATATTATCCGTTAAAGAGTTCATAACAACAAATGAAGAAAAGCCCTTTATCTTTTCTGATGTTGAAATAACTGCATCCTCAAAGCTTTTTCCGTTTTTCATTTCTTCTTCTATCAAATGCGGAAGAACCTCTGTATCTGTATCTGAAGAAAAGGTGTGATTTTTCAAACTGTCTTTAAGCTCCTGAAAATTCTCTATTATTCCATTGTGAACAACCGCTATTTTTCCGCTGCAATCCAGTAGTGGATGCGAATTTGCCTTTGTAACGCCGCCATTCGTGGCCCACCTAGTATGCGCTATGCTTTTATTTGAACTTTCACTGCTTATTCCATAGGTTTCTATAATCTTATTTATTCTGCCAGTGTCCTTTCTTACTTCTATATTGTTGTTTTTGCCTTCAAAGGCGCATCCGAAACTGTCATACCCTCTATACTCTAAGTTCTTTATACCCTCCAAAACAAGGGGGATAGAATTCTCGTTTCCGTTATAACCTATGATACCGCACATAAAAGTAGTCTAAGCTTTTGTAAGAAGGAAACTTATATTTAAAGCTTTTATACCAATGGCATGACTCGAATATTCAAACTAAAAAGAGTTAAATACTTAAATCAACCTAGTTATAAAAAGTAAGGTAAATGAGGTTTTACTATGAAAAGCTATATTCTTAAAAACGACGGAGAAGGATACTTTGTAAATGATACCAAGATAATTGAAAACATAAATGACGTTAAGCCGATAGCTGATGAAAAGGCAATTTCAATAATGAAGAAAGTATCAAAAAAACCTTATAGTTCAGCAGCATTAGCAAAGGAATTAAAGTTTGACAAGAAAACAACGGCATTCTACATTGGAAAACTTGAAAAAGCGGGGTTGATAAGCGTAGAGCCGCAGAAGACCGGAGAGATAATAAAAGCTGCATATAACTCATTTTCATATGAAATAAACGATAACAAGATAAAATTTGATCCTAAGATGAAAACAAAGGAAAACCAGTATGCGCTTAACTTTTTCAGCAAATTCATAAACAACGGAAAGTTTGATGGATACATATGCGTAGGAGCATCTGATCCTCATGGAGAATACAAGGCAGTAGCAAGAGATTCGCACTACACTGCATATTTGGGTATGTTCTTTGGTCAGTTCATAGATTTGCCGCAGTCAATGCCTATAATACTTGACACAGATGTTATATCCAAGAACCTTTTCAAGAAGAACCTTATAGTAATTGGTGGCCCAGTTACAAACCTAGTAACAAGAGACATAAACAATTTCCTTCCCATAAAATTCATAAAGGAAGAAGGATGGGGATTGAAGGACAGAAACGGAATACACATAAGGGATTACGAAGGAACGATAGAGAAAATAAAGAATCCATTTGACAAGGACAAGGACATAATACTTATAGGAGGAATAAGAAACGTTGGGACATTATCGGCAATGCTTGCCGCAACGAGATTTTCAGGTATAACCTTTAAAGGGTACAACGGAGAAGTGCCTTGGAGCCTTATGGTAAGGGGATACGACATAGACGGGGACGGACAGATAGACTCTATAGAAACTGTAAAATGAACCGTTACTTTGTAGCTATAGAAATACCGGAAGAAACAAAAAAGGAAATAGCTTCATTCTTTTATCCATTGCTTGCACAAAAAGTTACAGGAAAATTTGTTTCTGTAGATAAGCTGCATATCACCGTTCTCTTCCTCGGAAACGTTGAAATTAAACCGGAACTTTTGAATTTTTTAAAAGGACTCAAGTTCTCAGAAGAACTGAAAATTAATGGTTTGGGGGCCTTTCCATCGATTCAAAATCCGAAAACTATATACGCAAAAGTGTATGGAAACATTAAAGCCCAATTTGAAGAACTGTGTTCCTTCTTAAAAATCGAAAGCGAAAAAGACTTCACTCCCCACGTTACTTTGTGCAGATCAAAGAAAATAATTGGAAGAGTAGACGAAAAGGAATTTGAAGCAAGAGAATTCAGATTCACTGCCAACTCCCTTCATCTTTTCAACAGCGACTTTGCAAACTATTATAAAATCCTATAGATTATTTTTTGCCGGGAGCCTGTCTTGTCAATGCAAAAACGGCTATTGTCATTGCCATCAAAGTAAGTATTGTAGTTAGAAACGATGGACTAGTCAATATTGACATAATATATGTTGAATTAAGATCTCCTGGGAAAGAAGAGGTTGAGATTGCAGTCGTATTGTTAGTAGTAGAATTTACGGCTCCTAAAACGCCAGGATAATAGCTTGAAACTGTTCCGAATGCTATCAATCCGAAGATAAACATTACGAAAATTACTAATGCAGGAACCAGTGAACTTTTCTTTAAGTAATCAACTATTGAATTCTGGGGGACTAAAGCAGTGGAAAGTAGGAATATTACAAGGAAAATAAAGAACATTATGGTTAAAACATATGGTAAAAATGTTATCAAAAAGCTTACAAAGAAAGAAGACATCAAAGTGATTAAACCGACTGCAACGGCTATAAGCGCTGGAATATCAGAACTTGAAAAGAACTTTGAACGAGCAAGCAATCCGTATACTAGAGCAAAGACTAAGACAAATACTGCTAAATCATACAAACCAAAAGCCGGTAAATTTATCATTTTATCCTCCTATGGGTTCTTGCTTGAACCGCTGCCGCCACCGAAAGTAAAGGCAATAACAAAAATTATTATTATTCCTAAAATAAGATATGCAAGATTGGGTCCTATTAGTGAGGAACCAATGTTAGAAAGTTCGCTGCCAACTCCTGAACTGGAAGGTACAAGCGCATTTGAAAACACACCTCCACCTAAAAAGAGTATTCCTATCGCTACGACGAAAAGCCATTTTGCGTTATTTCCTGTTATGTCAAACTTAAGCAGGCTTGCGACTATAAGCATCGCCACTAGTATAAGGGCAGTAACTGCAAGAGTAGAGGACATGTAAATAAGTATCGGGCTTACCCATGCAACTGTTACAGCGAAATAGGATATTATAAGTGCTACTAATCCCCTGGCCCCTTTGTTTTTATTGTCAGCAAAGTAGCTTACGTTCTTAAGAACTGTGCTTAGAATTGCAAGGATAAGAAGAAAAGCCAGCCAGAACTCTATTGGGTTTGTAACGTTTGGAGGAGTTATAAGACTCAGTGCCTTATCAATCTGCGAATACAAAGACCCTGCTGCCGCGATTACCATGAATAATTATGGATACTTTTAGTATTTAAACTTTTCTTTAAATATATTCACTTATAAGTATTCAATTATTTGAATAGAAAATACGCGCCTATTATTAGCGCAAGGAATACCACTATGTAAGGAGCGTACGTATACAGATCTTGAGATACAGATTTTGAGGAAAGGCCAACGAATCCTAAATTGGCAGTTATAAGAACCCATATTATCAATCCTATTGAAATCAGAACGGCTACGATTACTACTATCTTCCTTCCCGACTTGCTCTTTAAAAGTTCAGAGCTGCTGCCATAAAGCATAGACCCTATAACTAGAAGCATGAATATGACTATTGCAACTATACCAACAATAGGGAGTATAAGGTAGGTTAGCTTAAGCGTATAATTTGTAGTGGCGAATATTATTCCAAGAACAAATGCGATTATTGCGTCTATGTCGCTTTTGCCCTTGAAGATCTCGCTTCTCTGTAGAACTCCGTAGACTATTGCAAAAACCAGAAGAAATGGAAAAAGAAATGACTCTACGCCTGAAAACAGCAACGAAACGCCAGGAGCAGGTGCAGTCAACGTCGTAGTGACGTTTGTCTTGTTCGACGTCGAATTGAAAGCTAACGCAACGATATTTTCTAACATATTAATATTATGACTGGGAAGTATTTAAATAATTGTACTTATACCGAAATATGAAAAAACGCAAACAATACAAGGTTGGAAGGAAAACCTTGCTCTCCCTGGCAGTTGTTGGCTCTGCTGTAGGCATTGCAATAATAATTATTGTTGCATTAAACTATTCAAGTTTTTACGGGAATGGCTTCTATTATGGAAACGTAAAAATAGGGGGAAGTGCGCTTTCTCATGAGATAGACAACGACATATACCTGATAGCAATAGCTTCTCTGTTAGTTATTTCCAGCTTATTCCTTCTTTTCAGGGTCTTGAGAAACAAGCACAGTTATTAGCTTTCCAGCTTCCTCTCTTGTGTAGCCAGTAAACAGAAAATCGCCATCCGAAGAAACAAGTATTGATCTATTATTCTCGTTGAAAATAAGATACTCTCCGTACAAACGGCCGCCGGAAAGCATGCTGCTTAATTCTTTTAAGTTCAGCTTCTTCCCATATGAAAATTTTATGCCTGATGAGCATACTTGCAAGAATCCGTCTTCAAACTTTTTCATTGTGTGTCTAACGCATACCTCGCATTCCATGTCCTTCTTAAGCATGCTGCTTAAAACCCTCTTGTTTGAAAGGTTAAATAGCACTATCCTGCCGCCCTCTATTTTATTTAAAGCAAATTCGATTATGTTTTCCTTCAAAAACGAAATAAACTCATTTTCAGGCGCTGAAACGATTGATTCACAGCCTTCTTTTACATGACCGATTGAATTCCTAAACAGGCAGTTGAAACATGCGCTTCCCTTGTAAAAAAACAGCGATGCTTCCTTTTCATTCAATGATACAAAAACTGCTGCCTTCCCGTATTTTACGCAACCTGCGTTTATTATTTTCCTACTGTTAACATTGTCGGTAAAATCCGCTATCAAATCGTATTCTTTCATCGTTTCGAAGTCTTTTTCAGTGAAATACCTTTCATATCCTTTGTATTCTGTGCCGCTGTTCAAAGAATTGAGTTTGTTTACTGAAAAGGCCACCTTTGAAACAGGGGAGGAGAAGTCACAGCCCTGATAAAAAGGCTGTGTTATTAAATTACTTTTTGATATTATATCTCCATCAAAAATTCCAACTTTTTTAAAGATTCCCTGGGAACTTTCAAGAAAAGCTGAACCTACTGCCCCCGCCCCTATAACAAGAATAGATTTGCTTTCCATTTTATTTAATCCACAATAGCCGAAAAATAAACTTATTTAAATACATAGTATCTCTTAATGAGATAAATAAATATATTTATAGGATATAAAATTTTATTAAAGTGTATGTACGAAATTATAACGTTAAGGGATAAGGTAAGAGTTGAGCCGAGCAAGCTGGAAGAAGACAGGAAAGAAGCTACTACGGAAATAATAAGAAAAAACTACATAGGAAAGATAATAGAGGACAAGGCTTTACTCATTGGATTAATAGGCATTGACAGCATAGAAGAGGGGATAATAATACCAAATGACGCTTCAATATACTACGATACGATATTCAGGATGCTGGCTTACCTGCCTACTTTACACGAAACTGTTAAGGGGCAAGTTGTGGAAGTAAGCGAGATAGGGGCAATCGTAAACATAGGCCCGATAGACGGATTGGTCCATATTTCACAAACTATGGATGACTTTGTTGATTTCTCCAAAAACGCGCTTACTGGCAGAAGGACAAAAATGACGATAAAAACAGGTGACACTGTAATAGCAAGCATAATAGCAGTGAGCACTAAAGGGATAATGAAAGTGGGATTAACAATGCGTTCACCTGGCCTTGGAAAAATGGGCTCAAAGAAAAAGGAGGCTGCTAAGAAATAATCATGGCATTAAAAGCATGCAGGGTCTGCAATTTTCTGACTGAAGAAAGAAAATGCCCTATGTGTGGTAGCGAGGACCTTTCACTTAAATGGAAAGGCGTTGTTATAATCTCTGACAGCGAAAAATCTGCTATAGCAAATGCAATGAACATTACAAAGAACGGCAAGTACGCCATTTCTGTTGAGTAAATATGGAAGTTAAAATAAACTCTAAGATAGATGATAAGTACCTTGACAGGGAAATAATAAACTTCACTGCAAAATTAAAGAACGGGGAGCCTGCAAAGATAGATGAAACTAGAAAAGCCTTGGAAGAAGAAGGAAAAAATGGTTTTCTTGTTATTTACACTATAAAAAGCACATACGGAAAAAATGAAGCAAAGGGGATAGCACACGTTTACAAAAATGAGGAGATGGCAAAAAAGATACTGCCGAAATACATACTTGAAAAGAATGGTATAAAGAATGGAAAAGAAGAAGCAGAAAAAAAGTGAAATCTGGAAAATGTACAAGATAGAAGGAGAGTCTATAACTAGAGTCAACCGTACATGTCCTAAGTGCGGTGAGGGTACCTTCCTTGCTGAACACGATAATAGATACACGTGCGGAAGATGCGGTTACACTGAATTTAAAAGAAAGGATAAAAATTAAATAAGCGCTGATCCTTATTCTATAAATGTATACTCTGGGTATAGAAAGCACTGCGCACACGTTTGGTGTTGGCATTTCTGAAGATGAAAAGATAATAGCAAATGAAAGAGACACTCTTAAGCCTGCCTCGGGAGGAATAATACCTAGGGAAGCGGCACAGCATCACTTCAAATTTGCCCCTGAGATACTTAAAAGAGCACTTGATAAAAGCGGGCTGAAATTAAGGGATATAGACTTATTCGCATTTTCCCAAGGCCCAGGAATAATACCCTCTCTTAAAGTGGGAGCGCAGCTTTCAACTTTTTTATCAAAGAAATACAATAAAAAACTGATAGGGGTAAACCACTGCATAGCCCATCTTGAAATAGCAAGGCTTTACACCAAATTAAACGACCCGGTTATGCTGTACGTAAGTGGCGGCAACACGCAAATAATAACTTATTACAATGGCACATACATAGTATTCGGTGAAACGCAGGATATAGGAGTGGGAAACCTAATAGACAAAGTGGGGAGAAGATTAAATATACCGTTTCCTGCAGGCCCCAAGATAGAGGAACTAGCAAGGAAAAGCAGACACTACATCGAAATGCCATACAGCATAAAAGGCATGGATGTGAGTTTTTCCGGAATAGAAACGTTTGTATCTAGATTGATAGGCAAGGAAAAGATTGAAGATATATCGTTCTCTCTGCAGGAAACTATCTTTTCAATGCTTATAGAAGCCAGCGAGAGAGCAATGTCATACTGCTTAAAAGACAGTTTAGTAATAACTGGAGGGGTTGCAGCAAACAAAAGGCTAAATGAAATGGGATATAAGATGTGCAAGGACAGAAATGCTTCATTTAAGGCAATACCTATGGAATTTGCCGGTGACAACGGCGCAATGATTGCTTACACAGGTTACCTTATGAGAGATTACGTGCAAAAAGACCTTGCAATAAAACCAAGATTTAGGACCGATACGGTGGAGATAAAATACAGGTAGATATGCCAATGAATGCACCACAGGAGTATTATGAACTAGAGGAAAGGTACAGCAAGGAAAAGGACCTTGAAGAGAAGGAAAGAATACTAAAAAGGATGATGGTTATTCTGCCAAAGCACAAGGGAACAGACAGAGAGTTCGGATCATTGAAAAGAAGGCTTTCCCTTCTAAAAAAGGAGGCAAGCAGAAAGCCGTTAATTCACAAGGCAACCGCAATAAGAAAGAGATGGCCGAGAGTTTCTTTAGTGGGGTTCAGCGATGAAAACGTACTAAAGCTGTTTAATCTAACAAGAATAGACAACCTGCTTTACGGCATAGTAAAGATAAACAATGTGCAGGTTCAGATGCTGTCAATTAAAGACCCGGAAAAAAACAAGGATCTGCTAATACAAAGTGAAATAATAATATCAAAGGAAAAAATAGACAGATACTGTAGCTTCCAAATAATAAGTGAAAAGATAGACGTGGAAAAAGCACTTAGAGACTTTGGAGTCATAGGGGTTTACACTGAAAACTCAAAGGATGCCGTTGCAATGCAAAGGGGTGAAACCGTCAAAGACTTGGTTAAAAAACTGCACCTTAAGACCGAAAAAAACGCTTATGCAGTAGTATTCGGCAAAAGCGCGAAATTCCAGGGCCAGAGGGTTGCTCTTTCGCACATATTGGAGGACGAAGACAGAGTCTTCATAAAAACATGAAAACGCTTGCTGTTGGATCTGAAGCTGTTGTATATGAGGAAAAAGGCACAATAATAAAAAAAAGGATAAAAAAGAGATACAGGATAAAGGAGATAGATGAGAAACTCAGAAAAAGCCGAAGCAAGGCAGAATTCAATATAATGCAGTTTCTATACAAAGGTGGATTAAACGTTCCAAAGCCTTTAAAATACAAAGAAGACAAGAAGGAGATCTGGATGGAAAAAATAGAAGGAATACGACTGGCAGAGAAATTTTCAGCCAACGATGCAAAGGAGGTAGGCATTGCAGTTGCAGAAATGCATAACCTAGGTGTGATACATGGGGACCTTACTACCGCAAACATTATAAGAAGAGATAAAAAACTGTATATTATCGATTTCGGACTAAGTTATCATTCATCAAAAGACGAGGATTTTGCAAGCGACATATTCCTGTTTAAAAATGCGCTGAAATCAAAGCACAACGAATTATACAAAGAAGCATACTCATATTTCCTACAGGGTTATAAATCCAAAATTAGAAAAGAATTTAAAGGAATAGATACTCATCTTAAAGATATAGAAGAAAGGAGGAGATATAATGAAAGTTATTAATGTTAAGAACAGGTTCGTGCCTCACTGGCTTAATTACAAGCAGGAGGAAGTAGAACAGCTCATAATAAACAAATCACAGAAGGGCCTTACAAAATCAGAAATAGGCACTGTGTTGAAAGATCAGTATGGAATACCGTCTGTAAAGGACATTACAAAGAAAAGCATAAGCTCTATACTCAAAAGCAGAGGGATACAAGAGCAATTGCCAGAAGACTTAATAGCTCTCTATAAAAAGGCAGTAAAGCTGCACATGCATGTTGATAAGATGAAGAAAGACAAACATTCCATAA
This sequence comes from Nanobdellota archaeon, assembly GCA_021797085.1. Classification (GTDB taxonomy): domain Archaea; phylum Nanobdellota; class Nanobdellia; order Parvarchaeales; family Parvarchaeaceae; genus Parvarchaeum; species Parvarchaeum tengchongense. The sequence goes on along the minus strand of JAKAAG010000006.1, from coordinate 18,934 downwards.
GAAGCCTGGTTGTTCTTGAGAACCGGATAAAAAAGCTCATTAAATACTATAAACAGACCAAAGTATTGCCTAAAGATTATGAATATTCACTTGAATCTGCAAGGTTGGTAGTAAAGATATGAATCAGCCCAATTCTTGGTACAAGGTAAAAGCTGTTGATTTTGACAACGCAGAGATAGGCAGCGTCTACGGAAATGAAGCTAATATACCAAAAAGAGTGTTACTTGTAAATGCAAACAATCTGCCCGAGATAAAGACAAAGCCTGGCTTTAAACTTGGCTTTAGATTGATCTCTTCAACCGAAAACACGGCAAACGCGCAGCTTGAATCACTTGTGCTTTCAAGAGAACAAATCGGCAGGATGGTAAGGCATAATTCTTCAAAAATAGAAGTAGTGAGAAAGGTAAAAATAGACGAAAAGGAATATGCAATAAAGGCATTGATAATAATAAACAAGGCAGAGAACAAATACAAAAAATTTGTAAGAGCAGAAGCTAATGAATTCATAGACAATTTAGCCGAAAAGAAGAACTTAAAGGAATTAATTTTGGACGTTCTTGCTGGAAAGGTACAGAACCAACTTCATAAGAAATTAAGCAAGATATACCCCACAAGAGCAACTGAGATAAGGATGATAGAAAGTACGGGCAATTGATTTCATTTTGCATTATAAAAGGCAGTAAGAAGTGATTTAATACTTGAACTAGAATACAAAAACATTCGAAGGTTATAGAAATTTACTAAGATATAAAAAGGATATTTGCCTAAATTAACAATGACTGAAGACTTGGAAAAGTTGCTGGGGTATAACCCAACACCCAAAAAAACAGGGCTTTTAACTAAATTCAAGGAACTTTATCATGAAAAGATTAGCTATTTTAGACCTTATATCGCTTCTCTTGGTGCATTGTCTATTGGCGTTGCAAACTGGAGCAAGGATTTTGCTTACAATACGAAGGTAATCCTTCCTTTTCTGTATACTTATTTCATAGTTGGTGGGCACGAATGGTACAATATAGCACTTGTCCAAGAAGGATTAACAATTGCAGGGCTTACCGCAACTGCTAAGAACAGAGTAAAAACGGCAAAATATGCATTTATGTATGAAATTGGGAGCGCAATAAATGCAGTACTTTATTACACCACGGTTGGTACACACCCCCTTGGAAATTATTACGGTGGAATATGGAACTCAATATTCTATTTCTACCAAGTTCCCATTTTCTTCATGATGCTAAAAAATTACTTTGGAAGAACACGAAAGGATAATAGATCAGAAGCGGAAGCTTAAAATTTAATTTATCGGCCGATTTAAAAAGTCAGTGGACTCGACGGGATTTGAACCCGTAGTCTCTCCCATGCCATGGGAGCGCGTTGCCAATTGCGCCACGAGCCCTTAACAAAGCATAAATACAATCTAAGAATAAAAACATAGGATAAATAAATATTGCTATTTTATCTATGTATGTCCCTGCCGTATTTTTTCAGCCGGTAATCAATCCTATTTAATTCATTTTGTGCGTCCTTAAGCTGTCTTCCAGATAGTTTGCCAGAGTTTATTAAGCCAACCAAATTTTCACGCCTGTCCATTAAACCATTTACTTCTATTTGGTTCTGCATTTGCACATCCAATTTTCCGTTTTCATCCACTGGAGATTTATGGGAGAACCATAAAGGAGGTTTCAATCTCTTGTCAAATGCACTGTTGGGCCCAACAGAAGTAGTAGGGGTGTTTTCTGGAGACTGTTTTTTAAGGAGGTCATTCTCTTGTGTAAGATTCTTAACTTCCTTTTCAGGAGGAGCTTTAGGATATTGCTTTTTAAGGAATTCATTAAAGTCATCAATCTGCTCTCCAATCTCATCTGTAGGATTCCTAACTTCCTTTTCAGGAGGAGCTTTAGGATATTGCTTTTTAAGGAATTCATTAAAGTCATCAATCTGCTCTCCAATCTCATCTGTAGGGTTTCTGGCTTGTTTTAAAGCAGCTTCTTTTTCCTTCTCTTGTCTTTCTTGTTCTGCATGTCTCCTTGCGGCTTCCAATTGTGCTTCTCCAAGCATTTGATCCTGGCTCATTTCTTGTCTTCTTTCCTGTGCCTGTTGATTTCTAAGATTTTCCTGCCTTATCTGCTCAGGGGATTTTGGAACTATAGAATTTGGATCTATTTTATCTGATATCTTCTTAAGTTTTTTATCTATTTCCTTGACGCGCTTTGATCTCGTAGAATCCGATAAATTAAGATTGGGATCTAAGTAAGAATTACGCTGCTTAAGCAAATCCAAAACTTCCTGTTGTCTGCTTTCTTTTGATGTTCTTCTTCTGAACATCCTCTTTGCTAAACCTTGGGTGGGAGGTATACCCAAACCACCTTTGTTTACTGCGTTTGCCATCTGGAAAAGTTCATTGTTCTTTGCTGCTTCTTCCCTGGATTTTTGCAGCTCTTTTGCTTCCTTTCTTCTCTCAAAAAATGACCTTTTAATAGTGCCCTCGTTTTTAAGCCTACGCTCATACATTTTCTTTGCTTCTCTTTTTGAAGGCACTTTACCTAGCGCACCTTGGTTTGCTGCGTTTGCTAAATCAAAAAGATCTCCGGCCTGGTTATTTCCAGTGTTGCTTATAAAGGTATTTTTCTTGTTAAGGTCTTTCTGCTCTTTCTTCAATGCTCTTTTTTGCGACCAGGACAGCTTGTAATTACTTTGGGCATTTGATTTTAAATTCTTTAAAGCCTGATCTCTTGAGAAAAAGCCGGTTAGTTTCTGCAAATCCCTATTATTTGAAAGTTGTTTCTTAGAGTATTGAACCTGCGTAAGCTTTGTCCTATCTGCAACGTTCTTCCAGGCTTCATTTGCCAGTTTGTTTTTTAGCTCGGCCATCCTCAACTGCTCTTGTGGAGTAAGGTTTCCCTTTTTCAACAGATCCCTATACTCTTGAAGAGTAGAAGAATTTGCCTGCTTTCTTTTTCCTATTGAAGAAAGCGCTTTCTGCTGCACCTTTGCCTCTTTTTCTGCTTGTTTATCCTCTTTTGAGCGCTTCGGGCCATGTATGCTTGCCCTTCTAACCAAAAATATCACTAGCAGTATGGCAACAAACAATGGAAGCAAAACTATTGGACTGAAAAGGAAGCCTGCAAACCCAGGTATTAGCAATGCAATCAAGAGAAAGACTATGAAAAGCAGGATGGCCCTTAAAACCATATTGCTGTGAGTTTTTACTCCTCTTAGGAGCAGAATTATGAAGACGGCTACTGTAATTATTCCAAATACAAGCGGGAGTATACTAAGTATGTTAATATGCAGTATGGAGTTTACAGAATTGGTAAGACCTGTGTCATTTTCAAATAAGATTATAATAAGAAAAAGCGCAACAACCAGGCCAATCAACCTTATAGACCTAGGAGACTTAACTGCGGCAAGCATCCCCAATATCAATGCTATAAATGCCAGAACTATAAAGGTGTTTAGGAAGAAATGCAGCAAAGTATTATCACTATAAAGAAGAAAGAAGGTTACAAGTGCAAAGATGAAGGAAATTGCAATTCTCCCGCTAGAAAGCTGTGTCCTATCCAACGCTATCGCGAATATTATAAACATCACTATTGCAAAGAATCCTGCATAAATGTAGGAATTTCCAGAAGATAGCCCCGAAAGAAATGATGCGCTTGAAGTAGATGTAGATGGGGGAGGTATCCCCGGCTGTGCATGAGCCAATGATATTGAAAGCATGGATAATAAGAGCAAAATAACTGCCAGATGACTTATTTTCATATTTTAATATAACTTTTATGAGTTATAAATTTAGTTTTTAGAAAGGTTTTTAAATGAAAAGCAAGATTTAAGAATTGCAAATTACTATACTATAAAATGAAAGAAGAAGACATGGAACTAAAAGGAAAGACGAAAAAGCTCAAGAAAAAGACTGTGGAAGAGGCCCCATCGGAAGAAGAGAACATGTCCCAGATGGAGTTTGAAACAAACACAGAATGCCCTAAATGCGGCCAGAAAAAGATAATATCTTGGACCGAGCAGACAAGAAGCTCAGATGAACCGCCAACTAGGTTCTATAAGTGCGTAAACTGCGGTTATACTTGGAGAGAGTACAGTTAATAAGCCCATGGAAGATACTGACCTTATAATAATAGGAGCAGGACCGACAGGAATGTTTGCAACTTTTTGTGCAGGCCTTAGAGAGATAAACAGCATAACCCTTGAAAGCTTGGACACACATGGTGGGCAGATGCTGGAACTTTATCCTGAAAAGATGGTGTACGACGTGCAAGCTGTTCCGAAGATGAAGGCCATAGAACTGTCAGATAAAATGTACGAGCAGAGCATGCTTTTCAAAAGAAGGATTGAATTCAATTCAAAGGTAACAGATATAATACCTGAAAATGATAGATTCACAATAGAAGTTAACGGTCAGAAAAAATACACCAGCAAAGCAGTCCTTATATGCGGGGGAGTAGGAGATTTCCACCCAAATAAGTTAGGTATAAATGGAGAAGAGCAATATGAAGGAAAAGGCCTGTACTACGCAGTAAAGTCCGTAAAGGACTTCAAGGACAAAACAGTTGCGGTTATCGGCGGTGGGGATTCGGCTTTTGATTACCAGATGCAGATTTCTCCAGTTTGCAAGAAGAGCTACATAATACAGCACAACAACACTTTTAAAGCAGCCGAATCTAGCGTTGATGCAGTAAAAAGAGACAGTAAAGCCGAGATAATAATGAATACTGATGTTAAAAGTATCAACGGCGATGGAAACACTGTGAAAAGCATAGAACTTTTTGATAACACAAATAAAACAAGCAAAACACTTGAGGTTGATGCTGTAGTGGTTGCAATAGGCTACAAAGTTAATCCCTCTGTCTTCAAATCCCTTCCAATAGAGACAACTAACAGATACATAAAGGTGGACCACAACTACAAAACCAGCATTGACGGCGTTTATGCTGCTGGTGATATAGCAAACGTAACTGATGAACCTAAGTTTGCCCTTATAGCAGTCGGCGGTGCGGAAGCATACATAGCAATAAACAACATAAAAAAGTACATTTCTCCAAATGCATCCCTTTTTGGAGGGCACAGCTCCTCTCTTAACTTATGATTTACACAACATTAAATCAAAAAATCATAAAAACAGTATATAAAAAGAGGGATAACTGGTCACATAAGGGCAACTTTGGCAAAGTTTTAGTAGTTGGTGGATCTGAGGAATATACTGGCTCACCCGCAATAGTCGCCCTTTCTGCATTAAGGGCTGGAGCTGACCTAACAAAGATAATTGCGCCAAGAAGAGCAGCAGACACATGTGCGGGATTCTCTCCAGAGATAATAACTGAAGCGATTAATGGAGTGGAACTAAATTCAAGCGCTTTTCATATTATAAAGGAAGAGTCAGAGAAATACAATGTAATGGTCTTGGGAAATGGGATAAAAACAGGGTATGAGCAAACTATTCTTGTAAACAAGATTCTAAAAGAGATAAGCATGAAAATAGTATTAGATGCGGATGCGATAAAGGTGGCTGATGCTAACCAGCTTGCAAAGAATATAGTTATAACGCCGAATTCAAACGAATTCAAAATACTTTTCAAGGAAGACCCTTCCAAAGACTTGGAAAAGAGAATAAAGCAAGTTTACGAGAAAGCAAGAGAATTCAACACGACTATAATATTGAAGGGTCATGTAGACGTAATATCAAACGGTGAAAACACATTCATTAACAAGAACAATTCGGTGTATATGACAAAAGGCGGGACAGGGGATTCATTAGCAGGGATAACTGCAGCAATGATGTGCCAGAATAACAATTTAGTAGAGGCAGCTGCAGCTGCAGCTTTTATAAATGGTTATACTGGAAGAACGGTTGCGAAAAAAGAAAGAGAATCATTTTCGGTAATGCACTTAATAGACAACATAGGTGAAACTATTAATAAATGGAGATATCAATGATATTCATACTTTTTCCTAAGTTCCTCAAAATCAGTTGAAGCTGAATCCAAAATAACAAGATCTAGATTATCTGCATTTATCCTGAACTGTTTCATCGAATCGCTTTCCCTTACAGTTATCGTATTGTCTTTCATAGTATCATAATCAACTGTAAAGGCTAGCTTTATTCCGACTTCTTCCGCCCTTCTGTACCTTTTTCCTATGCTTCCATTTTCACTGTACAATATATCATTCCGGTACCTTGAACTATTGAAAAGAGAATTTGCTTTGACATCTAGATTATCCTTTGATACCAAAGGGAATATTGCAGCCTTAAAAGGGGATATAGAACTATTCATAGAAAGCCAAGCTCTTTGCTCATCTTTCCTAAATGAAGAGAACAAAAGAAGATAAAACAGCCTGTCAGTTCCCATGGACATCTCAAATATCTGCGGTATCTTTCCTTCTATTCTCAAACCCTTCGCACCGTACTCTTCGTATGCCGAGAGGTCATGCTCTCCGCGGTTATTGCATGCAACCAGCTCTATCCATTGCTCTTGTTTTCTTATTTCAACGTCAAAAGATTCCTTTGAGTAAAATGCCTTGTCCTCATAAAGTTTTCTGTACCTTATATCTTCGTTTCTGAATCCTACTCTTAGCAAAAATTCATGGACTTTTGCTATTCCATATGCAGTTACACTGCTTTTTATTACTCCCTTTAAAAGTGCATCGCTAATTGCTATTTCGCCCAGTCCACTATCCTCTTTGTCATAAACGTTTATTTTGAAGTCTTTATCAAGCTTGAAATTATCTTCTACAAAGAAGATTTCTATATCATTCTGATAAAATTCTCTCTGCCTCAAAAGATTGTTTCTTGGGGATATCTCATTTCTGAATGCTTTGCCAACTTGTGCTATTGCCATTGGAAGCTTTTTGCCGTAAGCCTCAAAGACTCTTTTAAAATCAAGAAATATTGACTGACAAGCTTCGGGCCTAAGATAAGCTGGAATATCTTCGCCCACCTTCAAAGGAAACATTGTTCCGAATTTTTTTATTCCGTCCAATTCTCCGCCACACTTGCTGCACTTTATGGAATATTCCTTTATGTACTTCAGATATTCATCTTCCGTTAAACCCTCAAAGTTTTTGCTGCTGTCTTTTTCCTCTAAAAGCTTGTCAACTCTATAAACAGTCCCGCACTTGCTGCACTTTATCTCCATGTCAAAAAAGTTGGCTTCATGCCCGGAGGCCTGTAACACTATCTTTGGAAGAACAACGCTGCCTGAAATTTCAAAGCCATTCATTGAATAAAGAGTCTGTCTCCACTGTTCTAACAAATTGTTGAGTATTCTTACGCCTATCGGGCCATAGTCCCAAAATCCGGCTATGTTATCGCTGAACACTTCCGAAGAATGGAAAAATATCCCTCTAGAAAGTGCTATCCTTAAAAGCTCGTCGTCTCTTTCTTCTTTTGTATCCATCTAATGAAATAAAGTTAGTGGCTTAAATTAATTACTTTCTGCTTCTTTTCTTGTGGATTACTTTCTTTTTACCACTCTCATTGCTCTTGTTTTTGCGGGTTTTTAAGTACAGCCTATATTCAAAGACTATGCCTGCAAGTACTACCCCTATTGCTATTCCTAGAACTATAAAACTTATCTCCTCCAACAAAGGAGCTACAGGAGTTGAAACAGGTATTGGCTGAAGTGAAGGAGTGTGGGGTATAAGGCTAGCATTTGAAACAAGCATACCAAGCTGCGTAAAGTCCCTTGCTTCTGTTTCGAAAAGCAGGTACTCAGAAAAATCAGAATTGCTTACATTTGAGGGGTTGTAGAACTGGTTTCCAAAATAGTAATAGCTTATCCCCAAAAAAGGAGTTATTCCGCTTGCTTCTGCGGAATTTATTGTATTAAGAGTTGCAATTGCGCTTTGGTTACCTATTTGTGACAGTACTGAAATGTTGATAAGGCTGTTTTCTTCTATAAGCATCTGAGCTAAGCTTATTGATTCTATGGATGCAAATATTGATGAAATGTAATTACCGCTGTAATATCTTGACTGTGCAGAACTCAAGTAAGACTGCATTTCAGATACCTCCGGAGGCAAATCTACGCCGAGTAAACTTGCGTAATCATTGTAGGAAGATGCCTTGTAAAGGTAGTAATTACTCAATGCTTCATACTGAGACTGCGAAAAGTTAGAACTTCCCTTTGGAAGTATTGAAACCCAAAAGTACGCGGTCTGGGCTTTTACTGCCGCAAGCGAATAATAATAGATTGCATTTTGCAAGTCTCCTGAAGAAAGGCTTTGAATTGAATCATTTAGATAATTCCTGGCCTGCATAAGTCTGTCAAAAGCTATGAACTTTAGTATTAAAGTAGAGGAATTGGAAACATAATTCGATGATATGTTGTTCTCTATTCCTTTTATTGTAGAATTTTCTTGGGAAATTAAAGTATTTACAAATGAGTCTTGACCTGAAGAAGGCAAGCTCTCAAGAAGTTTTGCCTGTAACAGATCAGATGAAGAAGTTATCATGCTGCTGGCTGCAACATAATAACTACCATTGGCCGCCTCTGCTTTCTGTGCTGACATGTCTGACATCGCTTCATTTATAAGCAGCTGTATGGAAGAGTTGCTATCGTTAACACTAGGCAAAGATGAATATAAGCTATTTTGATATGAATCAAACTGCAAGTAAGTCTGCTTCATTAATGAAAGGTAAAGACTTGTTTGTATATTGTAATCAACGGTTGGGGTTATATTATATCCCGTAAAGTACTGGAATGCCTGATATTCTGAGCTTACAGGAATTGGAATTTCCCCATGTGCTTCATCATAAGAAAGTGCAGCTGATGAGATTGTGTCGGTAGAGGGATAAAGAAACGTTTTTATATGCTGATTCGCGGCAGCTTCAGATTTCTGTGAAACGTCTCCCACTATGCCAACGCTGCCGTCCGGATTGGCAGTACCTGTCATTGCAACGTTTTTATTTAGAGGTTTACCGGATAATATTGACATGGCCGCCATTGTAAATGCTGATCCTGCGCTTGGCCCTCCAACTTCAACAGAAGAAGAAGTAATGTAATAATAGAAATTGTAATTGTCACAGTTAACATTAAGCAGCTGACAAGCCAATTCTGCTGACAGTACCGCCTGTGCCTGCGTGTCTGTCTGAGTCAAGGGGGTTGATCCCAAAAAAACCTGGCCGGTTCCATTTGTTATTGTAAGATTAAGAAGCGCAGGCACACCTACCAATGTGCCGTTTGAAGAATTTGTAACTCCAAATATGTAAAGGCTGGTAGAACCAACTACATTCTGTACACCTTGTGCATGCACAGCGCCTACCATTAAAAATGCAGCAAGCAATAATGAAAGGATAAAAAGTCTTGAATCCATTTATTTAATAATAACCTGATCATTTATAAATTTATAGGAGAAATTTAATAAAAATAAATAATTTAAATAAATTATATGATAAAACTTATATTGAATGCCGACGATTTCGGTCATTCTAAAATATTTAATACTGAGATAATAAAGCTTCTAAGAGAAGGAAAATTAAAATCTACAACGGTAATGGTCAAAAGAGTAGACCCGACGCAAAAATACCAGATTGAAGAGCTTGGGATACTTAGAAAAGACGGAATAAGCATAGGGATTCATTTTGAAATAGATGAAAACGAGGACATAAGAAAACAGATAGAAGAGCAGTATTCACTATTCTTTAATATTTTCGGTTTCCAGCCTTCGCATTTTGACATACACATGCCGAAATACAGATTAATGGAGAACGCCGCTTTGGAAATAATAAAGTTTGGGGATGAAAAGGCTGTGCCCGTAAGAAACCTAGGTCTAAATGAAACAGGAAAACACACAAGTGAGAAAGCATTCTTCGCAACAAACCACAGCATAGAAGAAATCTATTCCTATATTGATGATATGCAGGAAGGGAAAAGCTATGAAATAATAGTGCATCCCGGTATGTTTGACCCCGAATCTAAATCTTCACTTAACAAGGACAGAGAGCAGGACATATTAAAAGTGAATCTAATAAACAAGAAGATAAAACAAAGACCCGAGATAAAAATTATAAGTTACCTTGATCTGTAATTAAGAGAAGCTGCTTGATTCTAACTTGTTCTTGAAGTTCTGCAATGCTTCTATAAGCAGTGGCAGTTCATCGAAATTAACCGTCAAACTAGTCTTTATTCTTTCCTCTTCCTTTCCGTCTTTTTCCATGGTATAACCTTTCTTTATGCTTATGAATGTTATCTCTTTTTCCCCTTCTGTTCCCTTTGTAAGTCCTATCTTTATAAAATTTCTTGAGCCTTCTCTTGTTATCTTCTCAACTGGCTCTGCTACATCCTTGAATTCCATAGAAAAACTAAGTAGACATTAAGATTTAAGCATTTCTGTTAAACTGTTTAAGAATTACAGAAACTACTTTTCAAGAAGCTTCTTTGCGGTTTCAATATCTTCCTTTGTCTTTATGCTGAGCCATCCGCCGTTGTAGATATAGCCAAAAAGCAGGCCATCCTTTGCCAGCAAAGGTAGCAGATCCGTTTTTATGTTCCACTCCAAATCACCGGGTGGGATGTACTTGAAAACATCCTGGTCTAACAGGAAAATAGATGTAGGTATCAGCTTTGAATTCACGGGCTCAGGCAGCTTTTCATACGTGAGTATCTTGCTTCCCTTCAATGTAACCCTGTCTTTTGTAGGAAACGAAACATCAGTTGGCATGTATATCGCCATAGAAGCAGGGCTATTGTGCGCCATGTGGAATTTAAGCATGTCTCTTAAATCAATGTCAAATATCGAATCGCCGGTTACAAACAAAGTTGTTGTTCCAACGTACTGCTTTACCCTTTCGAGAGCCTTCGCACTTCCCTTTAAGTTATTGTCATCTATGTACTTTATGTCAACTCCGTATCCTTCACCGTTTTTCAATATTGAGAATATCTGCTTCAATAGTTCAGTCTTCCCGGATATCATTATGCTCCTGAAGTTGTTTACCCTGAGCTTTGAAATTATCCTTTCTATTACAGTTGATTCACCTATCTTTACCAATGGCCTGTAATAATCCGTTCCATTGACTGTGAATTCCCCACCGCAAAGGATTATTGCGGTGTTCTGTTTCTCAAAGTACTTTCTTAGTATGTCCTCAACGGCTTCGCTCTTTGACCTATAGTAAATATTGTCAACTAAAGAGTCAAGTTTTGCGACAACATCTGCGTCGATTGTAAAAGAGGTTCTTGCTTTCATATCATTATATAGATCTTCTTAGTTTAATACTTAGCCAAATTCACATATATAAAACTAACGGTTTAAGAAAAGTTTAAATACTAATAAAGTCATTAGGAAATGTAAATAAAATACTAAGATTCTTATATGAGCATAGTAAAAACAGGAACAACGACATTAGGATTAGTGTACAAAGACGGAGTAATCCTTGCAGCAGATAGAAGGGCAACTGCAGATCACATAGTCGCTAATAAGAATGCAGAAAAAGTCATGGCTATAAGCGATAGTATAGGCATAACAACGGCCGGGATGGTTGCTGATTTGCAGGCCATGGTTAGATTAATGAGATCAGAGCTTACTCTTTATGAGATAAGGTCAGGTTCAAAATTGGATACCGACGGAGCGGTTAGCTTATTGAGTGCAATACTTTTCAATAAAAGGCTTTCTATGAATTTGATTTACGGTGAGTTTATAATAGGCGGATACGACAAAGAGCCAAAGCTTTTCTCAATAGATGAAGCCGGTGGACAGGGAAAGGACAAATTCACTGTAACTGGCAGCGGCGGAATATTCGCATTAGGTGTGCTTGAAGGTGATTACAAAGACAACATGACAGAAGAGGAAGCAATAAAACTGGCATATAAGGCAATCTCTTCTTCGATAAAAAGAGATGTTTACACTGGAGAAGGAATAGACATAGCAGTAATAAACAAAAAAGGTTACAAGAAACTTTCAGACGAAGAAATACAGAAAGTAGTAAGCAAGTAATGCATCTTTTTCATTTATCTTATGGGATAAACTGATTATTGGAATTTTAGCCTATGGTAGAGACTTTATATTAATTTATGGACATAAAAAAGGAAATAACGGAATTCATAGCTGACAAGTCCCTTATAGAGGACATAAACTTCGAGGTTTCAAACATAGTTATATACACAAAGAACAGAAACTTCTTTCTTGACAATACAGAAGTTATAAGGAACCTTGTAAGCAAAGAGAAGAAAAGAGTAGAAGTAAGGCTTGATCCATCTCTTTTAATGAATGAAAAAGAAGCAGAAGAAAAGATAAGAAAGATGGATTTTGGGGAAGCACACATAACTGATTTTTGGTTTGACGAGCCCAGAAGCATTGTAACGATAGAGGCCGAAAGGCCGGAGATTTTATCGGGGGACAGAAAAGCGGGCATAAACAGGATAAAAGAAGAAACAGGCTGGTCTGTTATACTTGCGCGTTCCCCGCTCATAAAATCCGATATAGTAAAGGCTATAAGGGAGATGCTTTATGACAATTCAAAATTCAGGAGAAAAATGCTTAATGAAATCGGAGAAAGCATATACAACTCGAAATTTGAGGTTGACGACAAGTACTGGGTAAGGATAAGCGCCTTAGGCGCATTCAGACACGTTGGAAGGTCTGCAGTGTTGGTACAAACGCCGATAAGTTCCGTGCTTTTGGATGTAGGTGTTGATGTAAGCAACCCAAAGGAACCTGTCCCGAGAGTAGACGCTCCGGAGTTTGACATTTCTAAGTTAGCCGCAGTAGTGATAACGCACAGCCATCTAGATCACTGCGGTTTCCTTCCTGCGCTTTACAAATATGGTTACAAAGGACCAGTATACTCAACTGCCCCGACAAGGGATGTTATGACCTTACTTCATTTAGATTACATAAACCTGGCAAGCAGGACAAACTCAAAATTATTATTTGATGTTGACGACGTCAAAGAAATGCTTAAGCACTCAATAACACTGCCTTTCCATGAAGTTACTGACATAACGCCTGACATAAGGATAACGCTGCACAATGCCGGTCACATCCTGGGATCAGCAATGATACATTTAAACATAGGAAACGGCTTCTACAACGTACTTTACACGGGAGATTTCAAGTATGACAATTCAAAGACGCTAAACAGGGCAGAAACGCAGTTTGAAAGGGTTGAAACGCTAATAATGGAAAGCACTTATGGTGGAGAGTCTGATACGCAGCCATCTAGAACAGAAACGGAACAGTTCTTCCTTGATATAATAAGCAAGACAATAGCAAACAACGGCAAAGTGCTTGTACCAGTACTTGGTGTCGGAAGGGCCCAGGAATTGATGCTTCTCATAGAGGAATGGCAGCGCTATGGCCTTTTGCCTGAAGCACCTGTAATAGTTGACGGAATGCTTTGGGACGTAACTGCAATCTACACTGTTTACCCCGAATTCATGAACAGCGAAACAAGAAACAGGATAATAGCGCACAACAACAACCCTTTCTTATCGCCAATATTCAAGCACACTGTCAGTGAAGAAGAAAGACAGCAAGTTCTTGCAGGCGGGCCCGCAATCATACTTGCAACATCTGGAATGTTAAATGGCGGACCAGCCGTTAGCTACTTTGCAAATTTGTGTGAAGATCCGAAGAACGCCATTGTTCTCGTTTCTTACCAAGGAGTTGGAACACTTGGAAGAACAATACAAAACGGAGGAAGAGAGGTTGATATAGAACTTAATGGAAAGCTGAGACATTTCTCGGTAAGTGCATTAGTTTACTCCATAGAGGGTTTTTCCGGCCACTCTGATAGAAAGCAACTGGAAAGATTCGTAAATGACATAAGGCCAAGACCGAGAAAAATAATAATAGGGCACGGCGAAGAAGGGAAGATACTGGAGCTTTCTAGCTACATAAGGAAGAGGTTCAGGGTAGAGACGCACGCTCCACATGTACTGGATGCTTTGCGCCTAAAATAATCAGTTCAAAGCCTTCTGTATGTAAAGCTTGTACACAGATTCTAAAGCCTTTATGTATGCCGGCAGGATCTTTTCCCTTCCGTCATTAAACTGATCGAAGCCGTATTCCTTGAAGCTTTCATCTGATGCTAAGTTTGCAATGAATTCCACAACCAATTCGCTGTAGACAAACTCTTGCAATAGCTTGTTGTCAACCAGCATTCTTTCTAGGTACTTAACCCTGTTGTAAAACCTTCCGAAAAGTTTCCTGTCTACATAATCCTTGTTGGTTTCAAACCAGTATCTAAGAAGAGCTTTTCCCCCATTTTTATTGTTAATGTACCTTACATCTTCATCTGCTTCCTTAAAGTCGTTGTATCTTTTACCACTCGGATCAGTAGGATCATAGAAATTGCCATATTCTTGGTAAGCCTTTGAATAGGCCCTGAAAACGCCGTAACCTAAGTTGAAAAACTGTGCAGTTATCTGTGAATTGGAAAGAAGAGCTTCCAGCTTTTTCATCGTCAAAGGTTTTTCCATTTTAATCGTTGTTAATCCTGTAAATAAGTTCAACCACCTTTCCGAAAATCCATATAAGCTCTTCGTCTTTATCTTTCGGTGTGAACCTTCTTTTTCCAAGGTAGAAAAACTCGTCTCCCTCAGCTTCCATCAATGAATCATTGAACTGCGCGTTTATGAAATTACTGTACAGAGAGCCATATCCGCTTTTTCCGAATTTCTCTAGTATTTTGTTTTTCAGGCCCATTATTCTTTCATACTCGTTTCCAAAAACGGCTTTCGGCCTGTAATCTCCAGAATCCACTAAGTACCTGTACATTATTCCGCGATAAGCGCCGTTCTTTTCCGATAGCTCTTCTGCTATCTCATCAAATTCCTGCTTCTTCTCATTTGGAAACATTTTCCGTATATTTTCATTGAACTTGCCCTCCTCATACATGTCAGACAAAAAAGAGAATACGTTATAGCCCAAAGAATCGACCTGTTTTTTGAACTGGCTCTGTGAAAGAAATATCTCAAGCCTGCTTTCAGCCCTAGGAATGTCTTCCATCCATTATTATATGAATTAATAACAAATAAGTACTTTTCCGGCCAATTAAACATTTTTATTATAAAACTTCCATTATAAGCAGTGAAAAAAGACGTTTTAATTATTGGCTTGTCTTCCCTTCCAGGAGGGGGAAAGGATTACATAGCAGACATTCTAACAGAAAAATACGGATTTTACAAGATTTCCCCCGGTGACATAATAAGAGAGAAACTTTCAAAGATGAAGAAGGGGAAGATTTCAAGAGAAGAGCAGCAAAAACTCCAAGGCATACTGAGGAAAAAGTATGGAAAAGACTATGTAATGGAGCTCTGCATGAAAAGGATAAAAAGCGTGAAAAAAGACAGGATAGCAATAGCCGGGATACGCTTTCCAAACGACATTAAGTTCTTCAAGAGGCAGAAGGGGGTAAAATTCTACAACATATTCGTATATGCCCCTGTGATGGTAAGGTTCAAAAGAACAATGGACAGAAAAAGGATTGACGCTCCTTCATCATACAAGGAGTTTTTAAACGGCGACAGAAACGAAAGAAAGATATTCAATTTAAAGGAAACCGAAAAGCTTTCGGATTTCAGGCTCGAAAACAGCGAAAACGAATCTGCGGAATTAAATGAAAAGATAAAAAGGATAATTGAAAAAACAATGTAATTCTATAAAAACTAAGTCTTTTTTTCCGCTCACTTTTTCAACATCTCTATGTAATCTGCTAAGGAGTTGGACAGAATTTTCCAGCTTTTTGGCCTGCATTCAAATGGTATGTAATTGTTAACACTCGCTGGAATATGCGCTTCGCTTATGCCCCTGAGCTTGTTAACTATAGGCACTAAACTAAAATACACCCCTGTTCAGCTGGTGACATCATTTGTTTTCTGTACATAGATAATAGGGGATTTGTTAATTATTTATAGTTATAAAAAAATTACAAAAATTCAATTTTCTTTGTCAACTTTTATAGCTTCTTCTATGCTCAAGTATGCTTTTCCTTCGTCTTTTACTACTTTACTTTTTTTTATTTTTATTGCATAATTGAAATTCGGGCCATCCAAAACGGCTGTCTCTGCTTCTCCGCCTTCAAAGCCAAGGTTGAACCTGTATCTTCTGCTTAGATCTATGAGCTTTTCTAGGTTTTCGTTGTCTATTTCCTTGCCAAGCCATCCTTCATCCAAGCCGTCAGCAGAAACTGACACTATCACTGCATGAAAGCCGTCTTTTATCAAGTTTCTGAGGTACTGCTCAATGTTAACGTGCCATAGTGGTGTTATAGAAACAAGTCCTAAGTCACTGAGGATTGCATTAATTCTACTGTACTGGTATTCGCTTGCGAGAGCACCGCTTACCACTCCTTCTATTTTATATCTTTCCTTTATGTCAGCTATAAAATTCCTTAAATCAGAAAGCTCCTCTTCTTTTATTCCTTTTGTCTTATGCCTTTCCAGAGGTATTAAAAGAGCATCTGCCTGCATTTGAAGAAGTTTATCACCCACAGTGTGGAACATGTATGAGTCCTTGTTTTCCGAGTACATGTTCATCAAACATACCACTTCATTCTCTTTTCCTGCTAGGAATGCTGAGTAAGTCGAATCTTTTCCGCCAGTAAACAACGCTCCAACTTTCATATAATCACCTAAACTAAGATATATATTGCTAATTTAATTTAATAGTTATATGATGAAACAGTTCATGCTTGCCAACGAGAAAGTAATAAGGTCAGAGAAGCCTTCCATACTGGGGCAGAAGGAATTTTGGAGAGGGGTATGGCTTATTGTTATCTCTATTGTAATATTTGCCGCTTTGTCAATCTTTGAACCTTCTTATGACCTTTCCTTTTCTGCCGCTCTTTCCTATGTAGGTATAAAGAACATCCCATTTATTGGAGCTCTTCCCATTATTTCAACAGTTTTGGAGATTATAGGTATAATATATATACTTATTTCTGAGCTGCAGGTCTACTTTATAGAATACATAATAACCAATTCCAGAGTGATAATACAAAAAGGAGTCATAGCAAAGGACACAAACATAATCCTTCCTTCAAAGATAAGCGATGTTTCAGTTGACATAAGCATTTTAGACAGGATACTTAAACTAGGGAAGGTTGTTATACGGCCAGAAGAGCAGGGCCGGCCCAACATTGTACTTAGAGGCATACGTGATCCGTATTCCTTTCAAGGAGCGGTTCTAAAGCTTATCGGCAACGTGACATATCAGAATCCAAATGGAAGCTGAGGTTTTAACCAGGCAAGCAGGTTTTTTCCTTTCTTCGCTTACTACAATTTCGCTTGCTGTCCTATCCATAGAATTCATTTTAGATTACAAGCTTTCCTTCTTTCCTTTCTCGTTTATAATTGTACTTTACCTTGCCGGCCTTTACCTTAGAAACAGATTCTGGAGAAAGGCATGGAAAAAAGACAGAAAAACGCTTTTTAGGTATTCATATGTGATCATATGGATTATTGGTATAGCATTGCTCCTTATCTTCCTCTACTTTGGAAATAGCCAAATCACAGTATTCCCATTGGGCCACTATGCACTTAACCCTTACCTTCTACTTATTGCGCTGCTGTGGACTGTTTACTCTGTTTTTGAAATTTACATGGTAAACAGCATAAGCTCGCTGGCAAAATATAAGAATGCCAATTACCTTGCCATAGCCGCAATTGTTCTGGTTGATCTTTCGTTTCTTTTAATGAATCACTTCGTTTACATCCTTCCAATATCTTTGTTTTTGCTTTCTTTATCAACTTTTGTATCAAGTATAAGAGTAGCGAAGATCTACTGAGGATTTATAAAAAGCCTTAAAAAGAATTCCGCTTATTTCAACTGCCCATGCCGGCTATTGTACCAGTTGCACTATAGTTTTCTGAAACTCCATTAATATTGACTGCGTAATTCAATGCCCCTGACGCTACAAACGGAGATCCAGAACTGCATCTTGCAGAAGGTGAGGACAAAATGAAGCTGGTACCTGTTGATATTGTTGAAACAGAAGGCGTCAATGTACCAGAACTAGGAGTAATCCCTGATCCTGAAAAGTAGGTTGCCTTTATTATTGTTGCGGAGTTTGCACCGTCAGGTAAAGAATTCACATAGAAGGACACCTCTAATCCACTGCTATTACACACCACTGCGCTTGCCGTGAATGGACTGAATCCGCTACTACTTGCTGTTACACTTGCAAGGCCAGGACTAAATAAACCAAGCGAAAAGAATAACACCGCAACGACAATAACAACAATCTCACCTATCAAAAGATACAGCGACATGCTTGCCATGTACTGATCCTTATCCTTCTCTAAGAAGTATATTATTATGTCTCCAAGCCAACCCAGAATGAAAAGAACGCCTAAGACTCTGTCCCTGTCGTTCTTTTTAACCAGAGAATATATCAATGCTACAAGCTGACCAATTCCTATTAAGCCTAAAAGTATCCAAAGCTTGCTTGCTTTCTTGCTTGTATCCCAAACCATAGAAGAGATAGGATTTGTTTATTTAAAAACTTATACCATATCTCAGAAAATAAGGAAACCTATGAAATAATTCAACTGAGTAATGCATTTATAAATCCGGTTGTGTAATCAGTAGAAGTAACACCTTTGATTAGCGGGCTATAACTTAGGTTTCCAGATGCTGTTACGAAATCCCTGGAATTACACTTTAAATCGTTAAAACTTATTACGAATTTACTATTAGAAAGAACGGTTTTAGGCGTTATTGATGTTGAGAACGCACTTGTCGCATTCAGACCAGTAATTCCATGGAGAGACATGTTGTTTAGTGTTATAGAGGAAGCACCGTTCAAGAAAACTCCGCTATCAAGAGTTATACTCAAATGAGAACTTACACAGTTGACTGAAGTTACAATAAATGGAGTAAAGCCAACTCCTGACATTGTTGGCCCTATCTGCTGGGATGGCCCAAAGATTGCTGGGAAAAACAAGATAAGAGCTATCACTATGAAAATTGAGATTGTTTCGCC
>JAKAAG010000021.1 GCA_021797085.1 Nanobdellota archaeon | reverse complement strand
GTTTCCTATAAAACGCCTTCAATAAGGCTGGGAGAAAGCTATACATTCAGTGCATGGAACTGCACAACAACCTTTACAGAGACTGGTTTGCCGACTGCGAGCGGCTATAATGAATGGGTAGCCGAGTTTGCGGGTTCTAAAAGTTCAAGTACTCCAACAGGCTCTCAAATCTCCATTTATCAAACAGACATATCTACTGTGTCTCAATATGCCCCTTCTTCTAACAGTTATGAATTGAGTTGTTTATCAGATCCAAGTACTCTTATTTTCCAAGGTTCTTCGTATACGTTTAACTGGTGGATATGCACTACTACGTTTTCTAATACTGGTGTTACCAATTATCCAACCTCCTGGAATGCTTCGTTTGCAGGTCTAAATGATAACAATGTTAATGTAAATGCTAACGCAGTGTTTAAACAGAATGTTACGTCCGTAACTGTTCAGTCATTCTCAACGGTAATAAACCAGTACGATTGTCATTCTTCAAATTCAGTTTATGAAGGCAGCAGTCTTACTCCTCCCTGGAATTGCGTAACCACGTTTTCTAATACTGGTGTTACCAATTATCCAACCTCTTGGAATGCTGAGTTTGACAATGTACCAGAGGATTCACAGCCAGTTTCCAGTAATATAAATGTTCCTACCGGCACAGGCTCTCAGGTTTTAGGTAGTTTTACCTATACAACAAGCATAAATGGTTATTCCTGTTCTTCTTCATCCTCTACACTAGCAGGTTCTACCGTTTCTAATGCACCTTGGAATTGCGTAACCACGTTTTCTAATACTGGTGTTACCAATTATCCAACCTCTTGGAATGCTGAGTTTGACAATGTACCAGAGGATTCACAGCCAGTTTCCAGTAATATAAATGTTCCTACCGGCACAGGCTCTCAGGTTTTAGGTAGTTTTACCTATACAACAAGC
Source organism: Nanobdellota archaeon (assembly GCA_021797085.1). Lineage (GTDB taxonomy): Archaea > Nanobdellota > Nanobdellia > Parvarchaeales > Parvarchaeaceae > Parvarchaeum > Parvarchaeum tengchongense. Next base: position 13,945 of record JAKAAG010000021.1, on the reverse strand, counting down.
ATAAATGGTTATTCCTGTTCTTCTTCATCCTCTACACTAGCAGGGTCCTCAATCTCTAATGTACCTTGGATTTGCCAAACGACATTTGACACAAATTCAGTGCTATCAAATGATTACCCAGATGGTTGGTTGGTAAGTTTCGATAGTAATTCTACATCGGGATCAACTTCTGGAAATTTAGTTGTTACCTCCTCTAAGGGGTCATCAATACTTGGAAGCTTCTCTTATTCCTCATCTACTGGAACTTACGATTGTTATTCAAATAACCCTCCAAATGAACTTGCAGGTTCAACGGTTTCAAGTATTCCTTGGCAATGTACTACCACTTTTATTGGTACTGGCTTACCAAGTTCTGGCTATTCTAGTAATTCATGGAGCTGGGTAGTAAGCTTCAATGGAGAAAGTGGTGGTGCTACTGGTAATTTAAATGTAGGTTTAAATACAGGCTTGGGTGTTTCTAATGCAGATCTTTCAATTTCTGGATCTTTGACTTGCAGTGGTTCCGATGGCTCAGTTATCGCAGGTAACACTGGCGTTGCGACAATCTTTACTTGTAATGAACTTTATCTTCTTGGTCCTAATAATATAACGGTTGAAAGCCCCAATTATGGAAGTTATGAGTTGGCAGACGTAATAAGCGCAGGTTATCCAACCTGCAATTCAGGAAACTTTGGTTATGTTATAAGCGGTGCTGCTAATTACAATGGCGTTTTAAATTTAATTGGGAGATGCAAGAATTCCACTTCGCATTACACTACTAGTGCAAACTTGAATCCGTATGACAATACAATAAGCAATATATATACTTGGAATCCACAAAGTGGGGATGACGAAATAACGACAGTTACGGCATTGCCAAATATTTACGGCACGAATGAAGTAGCTTATGGTTATGCAGGAGACAATTCCTCTGGTTATTATTCTGGAGTTATACTTGCTCCTTCCGTTGATACAAATGGTCAGATATACCAAAATCTTGTTACTTGCTTTTTATATGAAATTGTTGGGTTTTCCGGCACAATAAGTTATATCCCTGAAGGATTGTGTTCAGGAGATAGCCCTAATACAATAACCGGTTTTGGTACCTATGATGTAGGTGGAAACAGCTTCTTTAATGGTTTTGAGGGCGAATATAATATTTATTCCACAGGTTATTCAGAGTTTTATAATACACCGACTACAAACAATGGTCAAGGAGCAGGCACATATATAGGTATGAAAGGTGCATATGGGGTTTCAGTGAGCGAATCTGGGTGGATATACGTTCCTTATCAGTACCGAAGTAATTTAGATGCAACACAGAATAATGGTTTTAATGTAATACAGCCATCGCTTTCAAGTCATACTTATACTAGCTTACCCGGAGCCACAACAAGTAATAACTATGTTCCTGTGGTTGTAGCAGACAATCAATATAATGACTTCTTTGTGATAGACGGCAATAACGGTTATGTTTATCAGTATGGGCCCCTGAACTCTGCTTCATATTCCTTAGAAAACAGCTATAATTTAAACGATGATACGCTGGATTACGGTACGCTGTCTCCAAACGGCAATTATCTTTATGTTGCTAGTTATGGTAATGATGAAACATATGTATTTTCCACAGCAAATATAGGCAGGGGTCCAATCGCTACTTTTAAGGGACCTTATGGATTGCCTCCTTTAAGTGAATGGCCTTTTAATGTGCACTTTGAAGATCAGAAAGGTGCAGCAAATGTTGGTTTTCCAACTAATGATATAGTATCAGATATATTCCAGATAAACAGTCAAAGCGGCTTTGTTTCTTAAATAATAATTTACAAGTCAAGAGAAATTAATATAAGCATCAAAATGTTCCAAAACATTAAAATTATGAGAAGAGTGGTTTTATCGATAGTCGTTTTATTGTTAATTTTATCGATTTTGTTTTATTGGTATGCTCAATCTACAACAGAAGTTTATAACAGTTATGCCCACTACTATAATAATTCAAATTTGATTTATTCGAATGTGTCTAAACCGGTTGCAAAACCTTTTCCTTATCAATTTGAAGGAAGCAGCTCCCATGTTTATTTTGTGAATAGTTCTATTTCTAACTTTAATATCTCCCTTCCTAGTCTAGATTCAGTTAATTCATCAGTTCTAGGCCCTATATCATATTATAACAAGGAGTTGTTAATACCTCTATCATCAGATTCGATGGGCATTAATTTTAGCCAGTATTGGGGCGGATTAGCAGTAGTTAACTGTACGGATGGTAATTTAACTTGGATAGATTACTTTAATAACCAAGTAATGACTCAGCCCATTGTTTTTAATGGAGTAGTTTACATAGGGTTGGGCACAGCATTTTACGACCCAAACAAGGATTCCAACGGCGTGATAGCTCTAAATTCCACAAATGGGAAAATAATATGGGCCAGATATCTAGATTCAGAACATATGCCAACTTTCATATACTATAATGATACCTTAGTGATAACTCCAGGGTTAGGCACTCCAATAAATAATTCAAGTGGAATTCTCTATTTTTTGAATGCAACTAATGGTAAAACTATAAAAAAAATAAACACAAGTAGCGAGAGTGCGATGTCATCTATTTTAGTAGTTAACAATACCAGTTATTTCGGAGCAGCAAAATTTAATTTTTCCTCAGGTTCTCCTTCTTATCAAGACCAGTTTAAAAACATGTTTTATGCTGTAAGCCTAAGAAACATGTCAATATTGTGGTCGGACAAGTTTAATTCCAGCTTCGGTATGCAGGATAGCTCCCCAGTTTTTTCAAACGGCCAAATAATAACCGGATACTCATCAAGTTTATTTAACAATACAATAAGCATCTTGGGCTTAAACTATGCCAATGGAAAGATAGACTGGAATTTTACCTCTCCTGAGCATGGGAACATTAGCTCTCCGTATATTCAGTTGCCTCCGCTTACAAGTTATGAAGGGGTTGTTTATTCCGATTCACCAACAATTGGTATTTTATATGCTTTAAATGCAAGCAGTGGGGCCCTTTTATGGCAATTTTATACGGGACCAACGTCTGCCAATGTAAATATAATAAATAACTCAATAGTACTTCTTAATTCTGCGGGTTATCTATACGTTATAAATCTTAATGGAAAATTAATAAATAAAAGATACGTGGGGATAACCGCAGGTCCAGAAAATATAGTTCAAATCGGAAATAAAATAATCCTATATGGTGCTTCAAATAAAATAGAAATAGTTCCAATCAGTTTCTTATTCCATTGATCTACTTACTTGTTTTATAATTTACTAGAACTTCTTTTTTTCCAAGTATTTTATGGTTTTTTGAAGTTCTTTATCTAAATATCTTGGATCTTTATCTGAAAAACTCATAAAATAGTTTGTATTCAGCAAAATTACCTTATTTTTTTCTGTTACATAAATGTTATCCAAAGATAAAGCACTTCTTGGAAGCTTGTTGTACATTTTGGATACTTTAAGTTTGTTTACCGATTCAGAAAGTTGATTCTCTATGTCAGTTACTGTCTTGGTTATGTTATCACCGCCAATATCTTTAACTTTCTCCTTTTCTAACTTCAGATAACTTTTAAGTTTATAGAGCTCACCATCAGTTTTAGTAAGGTACCCCCGTATGTAATTATTTGAGATTGAATTATCATATACAAGAGCAATTGGTTTTACTGAATTTTCAGGTATTATTTTGTTTATTTCGCCCAGTTTTTCGAATTCATTTTCGAAATTCCTTTTAAGTACCATGCAATGTGCTAAATCTGGATTATTTGGATGGAAAACCGATATGTAAGATTCAACCTTCATTATGTAATCTTTTTCATCTACAAAATGGTAACCTTCTTTTTCGAGTTCTATTTTACCGGGCATAGAAGCGAAGTTTACATATCCAATGCCCTTGCTATCCTGTTTAATTAATTCCTCCAATTTACTATTTTCCATGATTTACCTCCTTTTTGCCGCCTTTTAATTTGTTTAAGATTTTATCTGCCTGTGATAAAACTCCCACTAATCCTGCTCTTCCCAGGTATGATAAAGCCTTTTCGCGCGAATTTATTCTTAAAAGTGGCCCGTAATTGTCTACATAGTCACCTTTTCTAAACCCTATCTGGAATTTATAAAAGTTTATTATGCTGGCTAAATTATCAGCATTGTGTCCCATCAAAATTCCTATCGGGTAATAGGCCAAGCTGTTTGCTATCCATGAAACAAGCGCCAAGCCGAATAACTGCGGCAGGGATCTTGTTTTACTGCTGAATTGTAATGGAATAAACGGCGCAAATAACAGGCCCAAGTGCAAAAATCCATAATAAGCGTTATTTACAAGGGCGGTATTATCAATCATTGATACCGCGGTTGCACCATATGCTGCTGCAAAAGAATAAAGAAATATTGTCTTTAAGTTATAGTTCTTTATTTTTGGAAGGTTTTCATCCTTGTTCAAGTTATACTCTCTTGAGAAAAGTCTGGCATACTGCCTTGGAGTTACATTTACTGTATTCTCTTTACAGAGCAACTGCGATTCGTTATATGCACCATCAGCTTCGTTGTAGCCAACTAGCTTTTCAATGCTAATCTTACCTTTTATCGTTTTTTTGTTTTTAACTTCTTCCGTACTTTCATACGCCATATCCGAGAGATTTATGCGGTAGTACTCTTTGTTATTTTTATAATTGCCTAAGACAATCTCTATTCCATTTTTATTTTTATTTGGGTATACTCCAGTAAAATTATATCCTGCGTTTTCTGCATGGTCTAAAAATTTATGAATGTGCGTGTAAAGTAAGCCCTTCTTTGCATATTCCTTTTGTAGGAGGTTGTTCTGGTTTACGGCATCTTGGTCTATACTCATACATAGCAGTTATATGAAAACTGCGGGTATAAATAGTTTTTTATAATTACTTATTAATAATAAAATATTGAAATTTATAGAAAACCTGGTAAATTAATAAAGGATAAAGTCTATGTAACTTCTAAAGAAAATATAAATAACTGCAACGATATAATGCTATAAAATAAGCTTTATCCTAGTTATAATATGGAATTCAAGATCAAAGAAAGGATAGCGTTCGAAGTAAAGTTGGAAAAAAGTCAAAAAGCGCGTGAAAAACTCATAAAATTTATAAGAGATAGTGAAAGTGAAGAATTTGATTTAGAATGGCACGACAACAAAAGAACTCAGATTAAATTAATAAAATACTGGCCGTTCTTATCAGCTAACTCAGAGAATGGAAAAATTATAGGAGCATGCATTTCAGATTTATATAATGAAGGATTACTTCGTGTAGATCTTTTAGTAGTTGACAGTAAATACAGGCGGCAGGGTGTGGGTATTGCTATGCTAAAAAAAATTATAGACTTCGCTAAGAAAAACAATATACACAACATACAATGCGTTTCTCTTGTTTCAAACAAAGAATCAAAGAAGTTCCTAAAAAAAGCAGGTTTTAGAAAGGTTGGAAAACTCAAGAAATATCTTGGAAAGCAGGATTACTATCTTTGGGAGTATCTGCCTTAAGTCACTTTATTATAAGTAGGGGTATTTTGCTAATTACAGTTAGGGCCTGGCTTACTGAACCCAGGACAGAGCCCTTCCATTTTCCCATTCCACGGCTTCCAACTACTATTATGTCTGCATTTTTACGTTTTGCTTCGTTTATTATCTGATTGGGGGGATACCCTTCAACATATTCATACTGCGCTTTGAATCCCTTCTTTTTTATTATCTCTACCTGGCGTTTAAGCTCGTTTTTAGTTTTTTCTCTGATTTTTTTAATTACATCATCATCTATAAAAAGGCTTGGATTTGAAAGGTACAACGGCGCAAGCATCTCTTCTACATACAAAAGGTAAATTGTGCTTTTTTTGTCAAAGTTATTAACAGTATATTCAACAGCTTTTTTCGAGTATTCAGAGCCGTCAAAACCTATCACTATCTTTTGGCTTTTTATCATATGTATAACCTGTTTTTTGTCACTTAAATTAGTTTATCAAGTTGGAAACGGCAGCCAAATAGGCAGTTTCCGCCCAAAAAAGGCACTTTATTGTCGAATTGCCATTCTTTTCAAAGAAGCCGTTTATATCATTTACCCTGTTTCTGTCATAGATCTCCTGTTCCGGCAACGATCCGTCATTCCCTACCTTGCTCTCTACATAATTTATTATACTTTCTGCTTGCTCTTTTTTGCCTTTTCTAATAAGGTACATAGAATACTGTAAACCAAGGTGGAACCAAGATCCTCTTCCGAAATATGTATCTATTATACCTCTGTATTTTCCAAAAAACCTGTACCTTATTGGCAGGTAATCTCCATGGAACAGTTCATTCTCTATTACCTTTACAGTGTTTTCTTCCACTTGTTCTACGCCTTCTGGCTTAAAAGTATTGAATATCTCAATTTCTTCTGCCCCTATGCTTGGCATGGCTTCGCCATATTCTATTTTTGACTTTGCAAGAAAAGTGCCCCTTTTTTCATCTGTTACGGTAAAATTATTTAATAAGAAAGTGGATATCTCAGATTCATCTACATCTTTTAATTTAATGTTCAGGGTTTTTGCGATCTCCTTTGCGCTTTTTATTCCTTTGTAGAGAGAAGATACGGTATAGGCATCAATCGTTTTGCCTACGTAACTTTGCCCATTTAAGGTATTGTCTCTATCATAGAAATAGTATTGCTCCCACGCATCTGCACAAGGTGTTTTGTGAAAATTATACATGTAACTTACCAGAAAATCAAGATTCTTTGCAATTTTTTTATCAGTGTTTTCTAATCCTTCTGTTCCATGCTCCTGGATGTATTTTTCCGTAGCCATAATTATCAATGGAGCGGAATCATACTGCATTGTCCAGCTTCTTGTTGTCTTTCCTTCGTTTTTATCCTTCTCAGCTCTTTTTACGCCATTTTCATCAATGTCGAATCTTGATAGTATATGGTTATCGCCAAGTTTTGATTCCAATTTTGATATGTCTGTTTCGTATCCATTCAATCTTATTTTTTTGATCTCTGAATCAAGGTTTTCCCATAGCGTTTCTATTAACTTTCCGTTCAAGGCATCTAATTCATCGATTTCTCCGCTCAACAGGTCATACAAACCGCTTTTTTTCGCATTTGCTATGAATTCCGTAATGTAATAAGAAGAATAGGCAGTATCTCTGTTCCACACAAGGTTATAATCTGCATACTTTAAAGACGCAGGGGTTTTTACCAAATCATTGAAGGGTATAAAATGTCTTTTTACTTCTGTAACAACTCTCTTTATTGTATTCACTCTTTCCTTTTTTGCAGTAATTTCTAATGTTCTAGCTTTTTCTTCATTTTGAAAGTCAGGCATAATTATATTAGAACGGATGTGCTTTAATTATTTGCGTTTTAACAACTTAAAAAGTATAAATGAAAACCCTTCTTAAATATCCGAAAAGCTAAAAATTTAATACTTAACTCTGTATCATTTTGGATATCATATGGAAAAGGACAAGTATTGGCTTTCGGTAATATTTCCAATTGCGGCCATCTCATCAGGTTTCAGTGTTATTATACCACTATATATATTGGAACTGCACGGGAATGTAGTCGATGTAAGTCTTGCAACAACAGCTTATTCCCTTGCAGTTATTCCTGCTTCCTTATTCTGGGGAGAACTTACTCAGCGTCTTAAAAAGATAAAATTGTTCATAATGCTTTCCATTATCGGAGTTATTCCCTTAATAGTCCTTCTGTACCTATTGCACAACATATTGCTGGCAGTGATAATATACGCTGCATACGCATTTATCTTAACTGCTTCCTCCCCGGCCATAAACATGCTGATAATGAACAGAAGGAAAAAGACAGTATTGAGGTCTTATTACGGCATTTATGGTTTGATGAGCATAGTAGGCAATCTAATAGGGTATCTACCAGGAGTACTGCTTTTCAGCGATGTAATCGCTAGATATCTGCTGATATTATTTGCATTCAATATAGCATCCTTGGTATTTGCAATTTTTTTCGTAAAGGAGGAAAAACAAAGAATAAAGGAAGAAAAAGAAAAGCATCTCCACAGAATGTTTCCAATGCTGAATGCAATAAGCAAGTTTCCACAGATACTTGCTGGCCATCATCTTATAATTGAGATTGCAGAAATAAGAAGAAGGAAAAAGACAATAAGAATAATGACCATATTCGCCGCCATTGCTCTCGTAAACTTCGGAATCTATCTTTTTAACACGTCTTACATCCCATTTCTTTATTCTTATAAGATCTCCTATTCTGACATATTTCTTATAAACATGCTGAATGGATTTGGCCAGGTTGTTATATACCTAATTTTTATGCTTGGTAAGGCTAAGAATACCCTAAGAAAATATTATAGGCTTTCAACTGTTGTTAGGTCAACAGGTTATTTCATTGCAATAATTTCTATTCTTTCATTGACCGCTATCCTTTATCTTAACCTTTTCTCATATTTTATAGCAGGATTGGGATATGCACTTTGGAATATTTCTGCTTCTGTCATAATATATGTAAACATAGTCGGAAAAATGGAAGCCCATTATATCGGGTTATGGTCTGCAATAATAGGTTTATCTGGCGTGTTGGGTGCAATCTCCTCAGGTTTTTTGTCATTTTATCTCGGCTACATATTCACGTTCATCTTAAGCATAGTTTTCACGTTATCTTCAATAATAGTATTCAACAGAGCGTATATCGATGGTCATAAAATAAGGGATTTCGGGAATAAAGTTTGATAAAATTTATATATATTGTTTCTTCTCTATAAAATAAATGACTATAAATCCTTTATACAGTCTTAGAAAAAATAAGGACAAAAGCCTAGAAATAAAATTAAGTGAATTGAAAACATATGAAATTGTGTTAAAATACCCAAACAAAATCAAAAGGGGAGATATAGTACTCAATGCAGGATTGACCAGCGAAATATTGCCCGAAATATATAAAGGCAGATTTACAACACGTTTTCTTTCAGGTATTTATGGTATATACACAAGCAAAGAATTGGATAAATCTCCACATTTCAATGAAATTTACAAAACTGCAAGAGATGCAGCTGGCAATAAAAGCGGGTTAGACAGGGTCTTAGCAATAGCAGGTTCTTTTTATTTACAAGTTTACTACCGTATGACAGAATACACTGACAATTACAGCAAGGAGAAGGGGATTATGACTAAAGAAGATCTACTATATCTAGAGGGAAATGATCAACGGAATGGAAAGGCAATTAGTATGGATTATTCCTTGATTTATGGTCCTTTCTTATGCCATGAATTTGCAGTTGCTTTGAATCTTCTGCTCGAAAAAGAAAAAAGAAGAACTGGCCTAAAGCCGTTTTATGTCATGGGGATGGTTGAAAGGGGTGGAGAAAGGGCTGAGCACTGCTGGGTGGAGCTGAGAAATGAGAAAGGCAAAAGGATTTTGCTGGACCCTATTTCAAATATTGTGCAACCATTGGATGAAGGGCAAAAATATGTAGTTTCTGATAATGGCGTAAAGTACTGGATAGACAATGGCCCCCTTATACTAAGAAAGAGTCATTTAACAAAATAAAAGAAATTTAACATAGGAGCAGCATATCCTTGTATGTTACAGTTGATTTTTTCAGTAATATTAGACACAATGTATTCCTGGACAAGAATGCTTATAGCGCTATTAATTTCAATGGTAATTGCGTTGTTTACCGGAATTGCTGTGGCAAGGTCCAAAAAATTGAACAGGGTTCTGATGCCCGTTGTAGATATTCTGCAGACACTGCCGATACTTGCATTCTTCCCTTTTGCAATATACATTTTCGTATTTTATCTTCCAGGTTCGATAGGGGTAAACGCCGCAGTTATATTTTTGATAGTAACAAGCATGCTCTGGAACATTATATTTGGCGTTTATCAGGCAATAATCTCTCTTCCATCGGAATACTTCGATATGGCAAGGATATACAAGCTCAATCTTTATCAAAGACTTAGGAAGATATTCATACCGGCCGCGCTTCCTAGGATGTCAGAGCAGATGAGTTTATCGTGGGCAATAGGACTTTTTTACTTGGTTACAAGCGAGATATTCTCCGTAGGAACTAAGAACTATGCAGTAAAGCACGGCATAGGGGTGGAGTTTGTAAAGGCAGCGGCAACCGGTAATTCTTATCTTTACATCTATTCCATAATAGTGTTTGTTTTATTTGTTATTGCAACTAGGTTATTGCTATTCGAAAGGTTTGACAGGTTTGCAAATAGATATTATCTAAAAGACTACAAGAAAAGAAAAAGGGACAGGTTTACTTTTAATTATTTTAGAAGCAGAGGAATAAAGCTTGATGAAGAAACTAGACATAAGTTAGCTATAACGGCCCGTATAGTTTTTTATGCACTGCTTACTTTACTCGTTGGTTTTACAATATATAATGCAATACCTTTTGTAAACTTGCATTTGTTAAGCAAGCTTGTTGGCTATGAAGGCTATTCTCTTTTGTCATTGCTTTTTTCATTTTTGAGGGTTTGGGGAGCATTTATTGCAATAATTGCTATTTCAATCCCATTAAGCATAAAGGTAGTGTTCCTTTCAAACAAGACAAAAAGGTATCTCCTCTTATTTCAGATATTTGCATCAATACCTGCCACTATACTCTTGCCTGCGATAGCAGAATTGGTCTATGGAAACTCTGAGTTGTTGGCATTCATAATCTACTTTTTGAGCGGATTGTGGTATGTAATTTTTAGCATAGTTGCAACTACAAAATACCTGCCAGAAAGCATAGATGAAGTAAAAAGGATCTTCCACCTTAATGGGATAGTTGCATGGAAAAAGATATACCTAAAGGCAATTATGCCAGGAGTAATAACCGGTGCAGTAACAGGAATAGCCGCGGAGTGGAATGCTAGCATAGTTGCGGAATATTTCTCTGCAGGCAGCGGTAAACTCATAACCTCAGTGTCAATAGGGGTAGGCAAGGCATTAAACGTGGCTTTGGCTAATAATAATCTTCTTTTGATGGGTGTGCTTCTTGCCAATATGGTTGCAATGATAATTATTATAAACTATTTTGTATGGCGTAGGTTATATAATAGAGTAAATTCAGTTTATTCATAGGCATGGCATTCTTAAACGTTGAAAAAATAAATTTTGCTTATCCCAAAAGCGGATTAACAGTACTAGATGGAATATCGTTCTCAGCAAATGAATTAGAGTTCGTTTCCATAATAGGTCCTTCTGGCTGCGGAAAAAGCACTCTTTTGAGAATAATGGCCGGTTTAATAAAGGCCGATAGCGGAAGTGTAGTACTGGCAGGAAAGAAAATAAACGGCCCATCAAGCAGCATTTCATTTGTTTTTCAAGATTTTGCGCTTTTGCCATGGCTTTCAAACCTTGAAAACGTAAAAATAGGGCTGGCTTCAAAGCCAATGACAGAAGATGAAAGAGAAAAAACAGCGTTGGATATGCTTTACAAGCTGGAATTGAAAGGCTTTGAAGACGCTTATCCGAATCTTTTAAGTGGGGGAATGAAGCAGAGGGTTGGACTTGCTCGCGCGTTAGTATCAAATCCTATTTTGCTTTTGATGGATGAACCTTTTAGCTCACTGGATGAACTTACTGCAAATAGTCTTCGTAAAACCGTTGTTGAGGTTTTGAAGGACAAAAAAACACTGCCAAAGGCCATTATAATGGTGTCTCACAACATAGAAGAAGCAGTTGAGATGTCCGATAAGATAGTCGTTCTATCAAATAAACCCGCAGTTGTAAAAAAGATATTAGACGTCAAGATAAAAAGACCGAGGGACAGAGGTAGCAGGGAATTTAGAAAGAAAGTAAATGAGATATATTCAATCTTTGCCGAGTGAGCCTTTTTTACTAGGAATTTTCCAAATGTCATTCTCATGATCATATGTAAGTATCTCGAGCCTTATCCCTATGACTAGCAGGTCTCTTTTGAAAGCTTCTATCCCTGACAGGTTGTCTCTGTATGTTATTACCCCCTTTCTTATTAGATCTTGGAATAATTCTGTAGTCGTTATATTATTGTTTTTTCTTATTGCCTTTGTTATCTCTATGAATGGCTCCATCTTCAACAAGTTCTTTTTTATCTCCGCATTTATCTCGTGGAAGTTCTTTTCTTCAAGTTTTTTATTAAGTTTTATTTTTCCTTTGTTTATTTTTATGAATCCAAGGAGTTTACAAGCTTGTAGTATATTAACTAGGTCGTCTGCCTGTTCCAATGCCTCGTCAGAAAGCTTCTGCAAAGAGATTTCGCCGTTATATTCCTTTAGTATTGAGATTACGCCTTGTATCTGACCTATCTTTATGTTTAGAGGAAAAAGCCCTTTCATACAAATTGTAACATTCTGTTCTATTTATTACTTTAATTGTTTACATAAAAACTATTTAACCGAGGGTTTTGATTAATAAATATGGCTGTAGAGATGAAAAACTTTAATGGGGATGCATTGGGTATCCTCTTTGTGATTCTTATCCCAGCGGTTATAGGCTATCTGTTTTCGATTGTGAATTTATATGCTGGAATTGGAATTGGGGTATTGCTTTTCATAGTGTTTTTAGTGGCTGCTATAAGAATAGTTAATCAATGGAATAGGAAAGCAGTACTCTCCTTTGGAAAGTATGTTGGCATTATGGGGCCCGGAATACACATTCTAATACCTTTTGTGCAGACTACACCAATTACATTAGATTTGCGTGTAATCAACACTATTTTCAAGGCAGAGAAGACACTTACCAAGGACAATGTTCCAGTAGATGTAGATGCCCTTCTTTTCTGGAAGGTTATAAATTCAGAGAATGCCGTTTTGAACGTTCAAATATACAGGGATTCTGTTCAATTGGCAGCACAGACAGCTTTGAGAGATATAATAGGAAAGACAGAGTTGTCGGAAATGCTTGCAGGCAGAGACGTAATAGGTAAGGACGTAAAGAACCTGATACAAGACAGAGTAGCAGATTGGGGAATAGAGGCAATATCCGTTGAAATAAGAGATGTAAGCATACCTCCAGATTTACAGGATGCAATGGCTAGAGTAGCAGTAGCCGATAGGGAGAAACAGGCGAGAGTTAAGTTAGCAGAAAGCGAATCTCTTGCCGCTGATAAAATAATAGAGGCAAGTTCAAAGTATAAAAAAGACTTGTTTGCAATGCAGCTTAGATCCCTTAACATGATGTATGAGATAAGCTTGAGCGGCAAAAATCTTATGATATTTATCCCAACAGACAGTAAAGGATTCAGCATACCCACACCAGTAGGAGTAGAAGGAATAAAGGACCTGTTTGAGAAGAGCAATGTAAAGAATTTACCAGGCAAAACCGACGAAAAAAAGGAAGAAAAAACACAGAAAAATAGCTGATTTATCTTAAAAAGATAAAAACCAAAAGTTTATTAAATACGATTTTCTATATTATTACATAGTAATTACTATGGCAGAAATAAAAAGAGTAACTACCGGTGTACACGGCCTCGATGAAAAGATAGAGGGCGGATTTGAAGCCGGTTCTGTAATAAGTCTATTGGGTGGGCCTGGATCTGGAAAGTCACTACTTGGAATGTCATTTTTGTATGAGGGCTTAAAGAAAGGAGAGACTTGTCTTTTAGTATCATTTGAAGAAAGCGTTGATGATCTAATACTTGACATGGAAGCAATAGGCTTCAATGATATAAGGAATTTCGTTTCTAACAAAAAGCTAATCCTTTCATTTAATTCACCGATAAACTTTGAATACTTAGGAGTGCTTGATGTAATCCAGGAAAACAAGGTTTCTAGGGTCGTAATTGATTCCTTGTCTGCAATTTCCATGTACATGGATGACAGGGGCAAATTCAGGAAATTCATGCTGGATTTGGTTACTGAGCTTAAAAAGTTCAAGGTTACTGCAATAGTTACTGACGAGCAGCCGCAGGTTTCTGATAGTGATACGCTTTATTTCAGTGGCGAATACCTTTCTGATGCAGTGATAAAGCTTTTCTACAC
>JAKAAG010000005.1 GCA_021797085.1 Nanobdellota archaeon | reverse complement strand
ACAACAGCACGTGGAAGATTTATCCAGTTGATTTCAACGGAGTAACATACTATCCAATATACGCGGGAGGAAAGAACCTATCAACACCCTATGACCTGGAGGTAGATTTCATCCCCATGAGGAATCTCTACGTTACAAATTTAGGTGCTAATAATATTTCAATGGTATATTATAATAATAATTCTTTAGCTAAAAATCCAAGTGGAGAGTATGGTTTAGTTAGTGTAGGTCCAAATCCATTTGGAATTGTTATGACTCCAAATGGTCAATATCTTTATATCACAGATAATAATGGTCCAGATAATGTTTCTGTGATATCAACTTCATCCAATTCAGTAATAGCTAAGATTCCTGTAGGGTCATATCCAAAGGGAATTGTTATGACTCCAAATGGTCAATATGTATATGTTGATAACAATGACGGAGATAACGTTTCCGTAATCTCAACTTCATCCAATTCAGTAATAGCAACAATTATAGTTGGTAAAAGTCCTTTTGGAATAGCTATTACTCCAAATGGTCAATTTGCATATGTTACAGATGATAGTGCTAGTAGCAATTCAGTTTCAGTTATCTCTACTGCCTCTAATAAAGTTGTAGCAACGATCCCCGGGTTTTTTGGTCCTAGAGGCATAGCAATTACTCCAAATGGTCAATATGTATATGTTGCTAACTCTGGTGCAGATAACGTTTCCGTAATCTCAACTTCATCCAATTCAGTGATACTTGTTATCCCCATAGGTTATTCTGTTAGTAGAGTTACCGTCTCTCCAAATGGTCAATATGTATATGTGGCAGGAAGTAATTCAGTTTCAGTTATCTCTACTGCCTCTAATAAAGTTGTAGCAACGATCCCAGTAGGAACTTCTCCTAATGGCATTACCGTTACACCTAATGATGAATATTTATATGTTACAAACGAGGGTAGTGACTCTATTTCAGTAATATCTACGTCTTCGGACTCCGTTATAACTACAATAACAGGTACTCTAGCGAATCCATGCGGAATTAATTATGGTCCCTTGGAAGGAATGTGTTAATCCTGCGAAACATTGTTTTTACAGTCAAAATAATCTAATCAGATTAGGGTTATATCAAAACACGTTCTTTCAAGGAAAGGAGCTACCTCCCCTGCTTTATGCTCTTCTATCTTTATTTTTTTGAATTTCTTGCTGCATGTTTTCATTATTTCCTTTCTGATGATATCTGTATTTCCATCCTTTATGAATGAGTAGAGGTGTATAACTGCATTATCATTGCATTTTTTTACAGCTTCTCCAAGAAATTTATAAGCATATAGAGGAAAATTCATTATTATTCTGTCGAATTTATAATCAAACTTTTTGACTATTTTACTTGAATCCCCACAGTAATATTCTATGTTTGAAACCTTATTTAGTTTGATGTTTTTCTTTAATAGATTTATAGCATTTTTGTTTATGTCTATTGCTACAACTTTGCTAGCTTTTTTTGCGATTGGAATTGCAAATGGGCCTACTCCGCAGAACATGTCCAGAACTTTTTCACCTTTTTTCACCTTTTCTATTACTCGCAGTCTTTCACTTCCCATTCTAGGAGAAAAGTACACCTTTTTTACGTCTACATAAAATAAACAGCCATTTTCCTTGTACAAGGAAACGCTTTTCTCTCCAATCAGCTTTCTTAATTTTGGTATTCTTTCCTCACCTTGTGTCATCCCTATTTTTTCAAATACTGTGTTAACATTCCTATTTCTTTTTAGAATTTCGTTTACTGCCGCAAGCTTTTCTTTTTTTGGCGGCTTGCCGTCGAATTTTACGATGGCTATGTTTCCTATGATATCAAAACCCTTATTTAATCTTCCCTTTTCCATTTTTTCTCCTAAATAAACTAAAGAATGGAAAGAATAAAAATAGTATGAAGATGAATATATGGAATACAAAAATGAGTATAAGGCTTATGAATAATGTCAACAGGCTTATTGCTGTAAGGTAAGTCCATTTCATTTTATTATCAGCATTGGCTTTCCGGGAGATGCCTTTTCTTCATTGCTTTCCTCTATCTTTATCTCCGCATTGTACATTTCCTTTAATTTGCTTTTGGATTCAATGAATACTTTCTTTTCTAGCTCATAGTCAAGTTTTTTGTTTGGCAGCCTTTTCGGATTTTTAAGCAGTTTGTTCACAAATTCGTTTGATGGGACCTCCTTTCTTATTTCCTTTAAATCCCTGGTCCTGTGCGTTATTTCCTCTACCTTGTTGTATATGTCAAATTTTTCTTTTCCAGCTATGCCTATTATTATTTCCTTTGGATCTTTGTTTATCAGGTTTACAAGGTTGTTTATGTCGTCTATCGTCTGCTTCAGTACATCGAATTCATTTTCAACAAGCTCATTTTTATACTCTTCCTTTATTTCAGGCCAGCTTTCATATGTTTCCAAGAGCTCTCCTTTATTTAATGCATTGTTTATCTCTTCAGTTACAAATGGAAACAAAGGATGATTAAGTTTTGAAAATACTGTTATAGCGTATTTTAAGGTATCCTTATTGTTTCCCCCGTAGTCTATGTAGCTTTTTATGTTTTCTATGAATTCAAAGAATGAATAGTTCAATGAGTTTTTGTATTTCATTGAATCGTATCCCTTTTCGCTGTTTTCTATAAGGTAGTTTATCTTTGACAGTAAGAACTCGTCTACAAGCTTTCTTTCATCGGAAAAGCTGTCCATTATCTCAGTAAGCTCAAGTATAAACTCTATCTTTTGTTTGAAGCCGTTTATGTTGTTTAGATCCCAGGCAGCGTCATCCATGCCATTGGATGCAGATGCTATTAACCTAGCGGAATCCGCTCCGTAATTGTTTACCACATAATCTATAGTCATTGTATTTCCCTTTGACTTGCTCATCTTCTTTCCGTTTACAGTAAGCCATCCGTTTATCCCCAACCCTTTGGGCCATTTGTCCTTGCTGAAGATTGCAACATGGGTCATTATAAAAAAAGCAATGTGGTTTGTTATCAGTT
The DNA here is from genome assembly GCA_021797085.1 of Nanobdellota archaeon. Classification (GTDB taxonomy): domain Archaea; phylum Nanobdellota; class Nanobdellia; order Parvarchaeales; family Parvarchaeaceae; genus Parvarchaeum; species Parvarchaeum tengchongense. Next base: position 45,789 of record JAKAAG010000005.1, on the reverse strand, counting down.
CCTTTGCTGTAACTCTTAAATCTAGCGGATACCAATACTCAAATTCTTTCTTCATTTTTTCAATGTTCTCAGTGAATTTTTTGTCAGTTTTTTTGTCTAAAAGTATGTAATCAAACATTTCATCCGTTATTTCCTCCGGTTTCATGTTTTTTATGATGTGTGCAAAAGTGTAATAAGCCATGTAAATTGTAGAATCACTAAGCGGTTCTATAAGCCAGTTCTTATCCCATGGCAGCGGTGTACCCAATCCCCCGCTCCTAGTTGCGGCTTTATCCTCCATGTTGTAAACAGCATTTATTATCTGCGCCTTTGCTTCTTCGGGCCTTACGTCCATTTTCTGTATCCAGTCTAGAGTCTTTTCTTTAAGCTGCTTGTCAGAATATCTTATAAACCACTGGTTTTCAACAAGTTTTATTAGCCCTTTGGCACCGCATCTGCATATCACCTCACCAGAGGTTTCATAGAAGTTGTCATAGGCATTTTTTTCTTTTATAAGCGCAATTGCGTATTCCTTTGCCTCTTTTACAGGTTTTCCGCTCAGCGGACCGTTACTATCATTTAATATTCCGTAGTTGAATTCTGTTTTATACACATATTTAGTTGCGTTTTCAAGTTCCTTTTCGTCTTCTGTTCCAAAGCGTTTAATAGCTTCCTCTATTAAATTAGGGTTTGTTTTCACGTCTATTATCTTACGGGGTTCCTTTAGCTTGATTTCTGTTTTTTTCTTGTTGTAATAATTATAATCAAATGGAGCGTGCATTGGTACACTCATTACTATTCCAGTATTTCTGTCAGTCTTCACAAATTCTGCATTTATTATTGGTATTTCCTCGTTGTTTACAGGGTTTACTGCTGTTTTTCCTACTAAGTCTGTGATATTAAAGTCCTCTATTTTTTCTGCCACGTCCTTTTGGAAAGGTAATTTTTCGGTGAATTCTTTTGAAACGATCCATTCTTCACCGTTGGAAAACCTTACCTTCTCGTACTGCCCGTTTTGATTTACCCAGAGATTGCTTACTCCATAGATGGTTTCAGGCCTTAATGTAGCTGCTGGAAGTATAAGATTGTCGGCTTTAAATTTGATTATGGTGAATTCCTGCGGACTTTCCCCTTCCCCTTCGGCCCTGTCATGATCTCCCAGAGAAGTGTTTTCCCTTGGGCACCATACAACGGGATGGCTGCCCTGCGTTATATATCCAAGCTCTCTTAGTTTACGAAACTGCCATTCTACGAATTTAGAGTATTGCTCAGTGTATGAAAGTATAAAGTTTCTTCTCCAATCTATTGATGTTCCCACCAAATTAAAATCACTTTTGTACGTCTTTCCAAAGAACAAACCCAATTCCAAAGGATTGCCGGCAAACCTCTTTATGTCTTCTTCATTTGCTCCCTGGTCTTTCATTATCTTTATTGCCTTCTCGTCTCCGTTTTTCAAACGCAAAGACATCCCTGCCATTGGCCCCCCTGTCATGTGGAAGCCCTGCGGAAACAGCACATTTTTTCCCTTCATTCTCTGGAATCTTGCGAAGATATCAGCTCGGGTCCACGTGTACATATGTCCTGTATGCAGTCTTCCGTCAGGGTACATAACCGGAACGGTTACGAAGAATTTTTCCTTCTTTTCATCGGCATCAGCCTCATAAAGCTTCTTTTCTTCGTATATTTTTCGCCACTTCTTTTCTATTTCTTCAAATTCGTATTTTGACATATAGATAGAAGAAATAACTACTTGTTTTTATACTTTATTTGGATATACAGTTTTTACTGATAAAATCGGTAAGCTTTATTAATTAACATACTATTAAAAACTAATGGCTGAAGGTATAGAAATAAAGAAAGAAAGCGATTTAATCTCCTGGTATAACCAAGTTGTCATTAAGTCAGAGATGCTTGATTTTTCAGCAGTGAAAGGCTTTGCAGTTTACCGCCCTTATGGTTATGAGATGTGGGAGAGGAGCGTGAGCTATCTGGACAGCAAGTTTAAGTCAGTAGGCGTAAAAAATGCCTATTTTCCTTTATTGATACCGGAAAGCATTCTATCAAAAGAGAAGGAGCACATAGCTGGTTTTAACCCAGAAGTAGCATGGGTAACGATGGGTGGAGACACGAAACTTGATGAAAGGCTTGCAATACGGCCTACATCCGAAACCATAATGTACGACAGCTATTCAAAGTGGATAAAAAGTTATAGAGATTTGCCATTGCTGATAAATCAGTGGAATACGATGGTCAGGTGGGAAACAAAGGAAACAAGGCTGCTATTGAGGGGAAGAGAAGTTCTATGGCAGGAAGGGCACTGCGTATTCAGAACGAATGAGGAAGCCGACAAGAACGCAAGAGATATTTTGAATTTTTATAAACAGTTCCTTGAAGAGATGCTTGCAGTTCCGGTTTTGGCAGGCAAGAAAAGCGAGAGTGAAAAGTTTGCAGGCGCAGTAACTACTTATACTGTAGAGGCGGTATTGCCAAACAATTTCATGTCGCAGGCTGCCACTTCACATAACCTAGGACAGAACTTTTCCAAGCCTTTTGACATAAAGTTCTTGGATGAGAAGAATGAATTGCAATATCCATTTCAAACCTCTTGGGGAATTTCAATGCGCTCAATTGGAGTGATGCTATTGGTACACGGAGACAACAAAGGGCTTGTTCTCTCTCCGCATATTGCACCTTATCAGTGTGTTATAATACCAATATTAAAGGATGAAAAGGACCAGATTCTAGAATACTGTAAAAAAATTGAAGCCAAGCTAAAGGAAATAGGGATAAGAGTTCTTCTTGACAACAGAGAGGAATACTCACCAGGTTGGAAGCTTAACGAGTATGACTTGAAAGGTGTGCCTTTGAAAATACAGGTAGGCAAAAGGGAACTTGACTCAAAGAACATGTCCTTGAAGACAAGGATAAACAATGAGCAGTCATTGCTGGCATTCAATGAAATGGAAAAGATAAAGGAAAAACTTGAAGAGATACACAAAAAAATGCTTGAAAATGCCAGAGAAGACAGCAAAAAAAGGATAAGAGAAGAGAATTCAAAAGAAAGTTTTGTAAAAGCAGTTAAGGACAGCTTGCACATAGTAAAGGCTTCTTGGTGTGGCACTCCTGAATGCGAAGAGAACATAAAGAACGAAACAGGGGCTACTTCAAGGCTGATACCTCTGGAAAATGAGAAGTTAATAAATGAAAAGTGCATATTCTGCGGCAAGGATGCAAAGTTCAATGCATACTTTGCAAAATCGTATTAAGATGGATTCCATAACTTATTACAATTCTATAGGCAAAAGTTATGAAAGTCTTTATTTAAGGGAGCAGGAAAGCAAGGCAAGGTTTCTTTTATCAAAGATAGAAGTCAAAGGTAGCGATAAAATACTTGATGTTGGTGCAGGCACTGGTATACTCGAATCAATCCTGCCGGAAAATGATATAACTGCAATTGAGCCGTCAGACATGGCTGGTATGATTGTTAAAAAAGGATTCAAGAAGGTTTCAGTTGTAAAGGAAAGAATACAGGATTTTGTTTCAAATGAAAGATTTGACGTTGTTTTCTGTATAACTGTTCTGCAGGATATAGAAGAAAACGATCGTGAAAGCATAATTAAAAAGCTGTTTTCTCTGACGGCTGAAAACGGCCATTTGTTAATATCTGTTTTAAAAGCTTCGAATATAGATTTAAGCAGCTTAAATCCAATAGAAATGGGCTACATTGAAAATGATAGGTACTTTATATTCTTTAATGGCAGTAAAAGCTTTTTAAGTTAAGAATCAGTTAATTATATATTAATGTAAAAATATTAGTAAAATTATCTGGAGGTTGATTATGGCAGGCGTAACTAAAGGAGAAAAGATAGATGCAAGAACCATAGTAGGCAAAACTATAGTGGGAAAAAGTGGAAAGAAGATAGGTACTGTCGAGGATCTTATATATGAAGTAAGAACCGGCGAGCTAGTTTATTTATCCGTAAAGAATCCTACTTCTTATGCTAATACTTTTCAGTTTGAGAAAGATGAAAACGGCTTCGAAGAGATTCCATACAGTGCGGTTATCTCTATAGGCGATTTTGTTGTAGTAGCGGAAGAAGATATAATATAGGTAAAAAAAGCAAAGTACTATAAACAAAATATTTTTAAATCTACATAGATATATAACTCACTGATGGGAACTGAGCATTTTCAAGATAAAACATTAGAGAAACTATTAACCGCAGATATGTGGAGCTCTAAGGGATACTTTACTGGGAAAGAAATCGATAAAACCATACAGAATTTCTATAAGGAAGCAGGAAGAGCGAGAGCATTGAAATTTTCCAAATACTTAGAGAAGTATGTTAATGATATCAAGGAGCTAGGTAAAGTTCAATTAACATTGCAGGATTATGGTGTTATCCTTTACAGTAGCGGTATAGTCGGCACACAATTAAGGGAACAAGGCCCTGGCTTGGTAATGAAGGTCACAATAAGCTCTATTTTGCGTGGCCTTGAGGAAAAGATAAACGCCAAAGAATACAAAACAAGTATTTACGAAGCAGAAAAAGAACTTGTAGATGATTACTTCGCTAATTTTTAATAATGCTATTTATAGTTTAATGTAATAACTTGATTTCAGGTATTCATTCTTTGCTTTCTATGTAATGAGAAAGCCTAGGGCGAGAATCGGACTCGCGATCTTCTCCTTACCAAGGAGACGCTTTGCCACTGAGCCACCTAGGCATGAAATATAATAATTAAATTACTATAAAAGGATTTGTCATTTTGCAATCAAGCTAACCATTAGTCAAAAAAGATAATATTAAATAGTAGTGTCGGCATCTTTAATCAAATATGGGAAGGATAAGAGGCAAGGAGATAAGGAACGCAACAATAGAGGTACTAAAGAGGTACAAATCCCTTTTCAATGACAATTTTGAAAACAACAAGGAAGCGTTGAACAAGGTAATAACCGCTCAGAAGAGGAACAGAAATAAGATCGCAGGATTTATAACAAAGCTTGCGAAAAGCAAGGCAATAGAAGAGTTCATAATCGAACATTCTTCAAAGTAATCAGGCAAGTTTAATCTTTTCTATAGAAGATTTGCCCTGCGGTAAAAGCCTGTCTATATAATCCTCATTAACCTGCACAGAGTACTTCTGTGAAAGGGCCCTGTTTATTTTTCTTATAATCTCATCCCTCCTCTTGTTTCCAGGCTTTATGAGGAAAAAGGTTTTATCAGGTTCATAGGGGGTAACTTTCAAGTCTGCCAGTTCCTCCTTTATCTCTACAGAAATGTAAATGCCCAGCTGCGCACTTTTTATGTAGTCTCTTTTACCATCTATGTAAAACGCCCCTTTCTTCAGGTATTCACCGGAAGGCGGAGTTTTTGTAACCTGCTCAGGCTTTACGAAATAAACGTCAAGGTTTGCTGCACCAGCTCTCCATGCAGATGAATAAGAGGCTATCATTATAGCAGCTTCTTCCATGTCCTTTCTGTTTATCTCACTGTTTTCATTTGATTTTATGACCCCAAATGGGCTGCCAAAAACATCCGCATGGCCAATTAAGTCATTCTTTTCCACATGCTTTTCTATAAGAGATTCGTTTTGGTTTACGTCCTTTCCTATTATTGTTAACTTGCCATTAGAGGTTACAAAATATCTAAATTTTGAATACCACTGGTTTTCTGACTTTACTTTTATTCTTTTTATCATCTTTGTCTTTGAAGTTATTGCTTCAGTGTCTATTTTTTTCAATCTCTTTGCCTTTTGGTATAAACCAGACAGGTTATAATTAAGGGTCTGCGTTATGTCTATGTTAAGCTTTTGCCTTTCTTTTGGGATTATATTCTTTCCGTTTATTACAAAACCTAGTTTATCCAGTTCTTTCTCTCTTTCCTCTATGCTTTTATCAGATGACTTTAAAATCCTTATTGCGTTTTCTATTCTCTCATAATTCCCATTTATAAAATCTATATCTTCCTCATATTCTTTCAGCCTGTCCTGTGCTTTGTTAAGCTCTAGTTTTACAGGGTTTTTCCGCTCTATTTCCGCAGGGTTTTCAAAGAAGCTTAAGATTGCTGAGTTCATGCTATTGAAGTACTCTTTTTGTCCTTCAATATGCTTTAATTCAATTGCAGAAAAGATCCTTTTATCAATTATGTTTGGCTTCTTTTCTTTAACTATCTCAAGGAATTTCTCCCTCAGCATTTTAGCCTCATCCTGACTTAAATCCAGCGGCTTCTTAGACTTGTCAATTTTTGCGCGGAAACAGGCCTCCTCGGCATAATACCCTCCCATCGAAAAATCCATTGCAAGACTTTTTACTATGCTTTCTCTGTCAGATGACTTTAAAATGGAATAAAAACCGCCGTACATGTCGTTAAATGATTTCTTGTTTCCAGGAGGATATACATACTCACCTCCGCTGGATATTTCTCTGCTTTCAAATTTTCGCTGGAAAAGTGCCCTTTCTATCTTTTCATCCTTCAATAGTATGACATTGCCCTTAGAGAACATTTCAATAAGCAGTTTGTTGTTATCTGTTTCTATTTCCAATATTCTGTCGGAATTATGCATTTTTATTGAGAATCTTTTACCCTTAAGCGCATTTTTGACCAGCTGTGTGAATCCAAAGTCTATACTGTCTTCAGGTTTTTCATCAACTAAGCAGAAATAACTTCCCGGCACTATTTTAAGCCAGTATTCCTTTCCTTTATAAATTAGAAAATAGAATTCATTTCTCCTGCTTTTTATGTTTCTTATAAATCCCCCATTTATATAGTTAATTTCCTCAAGTAATTTATATATGTCCAATGATGTTAAACTTTGCATGATCACTGGTTGAAGTTGGACTGTATGGCCGATTTTATGCTCTCTACATCGCTTTCAAATGCCGCTTTTCTCTGCTCAACGACCTCTTCATTCATTTTATCGTATATGGGTCTTACTAGTTTTGAAACGCCTTTTGTCCATTTATTGAGATAGTCTACAAGTATGTCCGAAACCAGCTGTACCTGCACAGTTCCCGTCTTTGCCTTTACCTGCTTGCCGTCTTTCACTGCCATAGTTTCTTGTATGTTTCTGTAATCTAGGTTTACAGTTATCCTGTAAGCCATATAATCATCTATAACTTTCATGGCTACCCACTTTATGACGTAATTTGCTCCAGAAAACTGAATATAATTTGTTTCCTTTACCGAATAACCAGCTGAAACTAGCAGATCCCTAAGAAAATTGTAGAACTTCTGGTCATCTAGAACGCCTTCATACTGCACGGTTGTGTTGCCCATCGGTATTATTTCCATATTTTAATTAGATTTTGTTTAAATTTAACCCTTTCCAGTATTCTTACCAGAATATAACAAGACCTACTGCAGATATTACTACTTCAATCAAAGTAAGCATTAGCGCTATCTGCCATTCCTTGTATTTTTCTTTTCTTAAAAACAGGTGCGTTAGTGAGTAGACTTCCTTTCCGTAAGGTGAAGACAATGTTCCATCCTTGTGAATTATCCCCCATGAACTCGCATGGAATCTTTTTCTGGCCTTTAAAACAAATTCTATTATCCAAGGTATCATTATAAATATGGCAAACAGCTGCATATCTCCTATTATCGCAACTGCAGCAACAGCACCTCCTATAAGGTATGTAAGGCTGTCTCCGGGTATTATCTTTGCAGGGTATTTTCCATAGTACAAATAGCCAAGTAACACGGAAAACATTATAACAGAAAGTGCAAAGCCATTGTAATTCTGCATATGAAAAGAAAGAATGGAAAATGCTGCAAACAAGACTAGGCCCATTTGTATTGCAATACCATTAAGTCCCTCTAGCATATTGTAAGCATTTGATGCAAACACAACCCCAATGGGAATTAAAATTACGATATATATTATTGGGTTGATAACAACATTCCCTACCCCAGGAAAATATACTGTGCTACCAAAGAATAGAACCATCAAAGGAACTGCCCCTATTAAAGTAAGCAGGGGCTTCTGCCATTGTCTTATCCCTCCGTTAAAAATAGAATAATCCTTGGCCATTCTTTTTATGTCCGCCATCGATGTTCTTATCTTTCCGCCAGATAGATCATCTACAAATCCTATGAGGGAGATTATTATTATTGATGATAAGCCTAGAAGAAGAGCTTCTGGATTTAGGTCTGCCTTTATTACATAATTGTAGGCTGCTATAAGTGACATTATGCCAGCAAACAAACCTATAATCAAAAGGAAACCTCCGCTTGATGGGAGCATTGGCCGTTTTTCCTTATTTATATCCTGTGCTACTAGCCCAGCCCTTACAAGCAATGGAATTATGAACTTACCGCTTATGAATGTGGCAATCGCTGCAACTATCGCCGAAAGCAATATTTCCAATAACATTTAAATCTCTAGGTTTCGGTATATTTAAGTTTTATATTTGAAGCTTTCATAAGCTAATGTTATAGCCCTGTAGTGTAGTGGCCAAGCACGAGGGCCTTTGGAGCCCTAGACACCGGTTCAAATCCGGTCAGGGCTAACGATAGTGCGGGGTATATGATATCTCGTTCTTAATTTCACCCTAAATATCATGATGATACTGAGAATTACCTTAGGATTATGGGATTATTCATGTATTCATAATACGGTTGTATAAAATGATAAAACCGAAGGATTAGATTATGGCGGCTTTTTATTCTTTTTTTAGCTTAAATATTAAGATAAAAGGTATTCTAGCCATTCTTTTGTAAAGATCTGGGCTGGCCTTTTGCATCGACTTTAGCGGCTTTGGCTCTAACACTTCTACGATTCTAAATCCTGATAGAATGGCTTTATTTATTATATCTGAAATCGGGGTATAATAGAAAGTTACTTCGTCTCCGCCAAACCATTTTTCTGTTATCCTTTTTTTATTAAAATAATCTCCATATACCCTGTCAATTATGCCGTTTATTTTGCTGTAACCCAATACTTTCAATTCTTTTTGGCCGCTTAATTTTATTTTCTCTAACGTATCTTCAATCGGATGAGTAGTTGAGAAAAGAAACAGCCCGTTTTTATTAAGAACCCTGTAAACATTTAAGAAGACCTTTCCAATGTCACTTACATAGTGAACCGCCAAATCTGAATAAACAAAATCAAAGCTTTCCTTTTTAAAAGCTAGCTTATCGGCAGACATCTTGTAGACCTCCGCTTCCGGAGCATTGATCCTTGAAGCCTTTACCATGTACTCTGAAGAATCTATCCCAACCACCTTTCTGGCCCCTTTATATCTAAGGTAATTTAGCTCATCTCCGCTCCCGCAGCCAATTGCAAGGACGCTTTTTCCGTTTAAATCCGGTACAGCCTTGTGCATGGCAGGTTTATCGATATATTTATGTCTCGGGTTAGACGGCTGCGAATCGATGTATTGTCTTACGAAACCTTCATAGAAATAAGCATTACTTGATTTTTTAGGCATTTTATTATAAGCAGCTTATTTTATTTAAGCCTTGATTGGGTAAATTATATATTCGAGATGCCGATATTCGGATACCTCCCCGCTAACGATAGTACAAAATGTTCAAATTAATATAGATAAAGATTATATACTTTCAAATATTTATAAAAATATGAAAAAAGGCAGTGTAGAAGAATGCCTAAACAATGATTACTCGGGTAAGGATTCTCACATTCAAACCCTTAGATATAGTGTAAAAAGCCGCTTATTACAGATTTATTCAAATATAAAATTACATTTGAATCCGGCTTATCAGGCAGCGTCTGCACTGATATTAAACAGAAAGATAACTTTGAGTAATTTAGAGCGTTTGATTGACATAGAAGAAGGAAGAGAAATAGGAACTACCTACAATAAAGAGGTTTTAAACTACGCAAAGATGATTTTAATGAGGGATTCTGAGAATAGTGAGACAAATTACATATAGTGACTACTTATCAGCGAACATTAAATTATTTTATAAAGCCTTTTATATGATAAAATAGTTGAAATAGTATGGGATTCGTCGATTCATTGACGGTAATGCTTTTATCTGCTGGATTTAGCGCATTATTATTTGCATTTTATGTCTATCTTTTGATACGTGGCAAGAAAGATTTTAGTATGTTGATTGTACCCTCGTTTATATTTGGTACATTCGATGCAGTAAGCGGATTTGTAATGTCGTTTACCTGGCCATTACCGGGTGCTTATAATATGTTGTTCGGTGATCCACTTTTAATAGTTGGTCTTCTTCTTATTTCAATTGCTTGTATGACTTACAAGAAAATGGATGCTAGAATTTTATCAATATTTGCTGTATTCCTCGGTATATATATTGCGGTAGGTACAGTCGGAATGATAGCATTTCATCTTGAGAGTGGATTGGATCTTATCTCTGCATTGGGATTCTACATTGCAGCAGCACTATCTTCGCTTTTTGCACCTATTGTATACTTAAATACAAAAGGCAGTGGCAGATACGCTTATTGGTTCTTGTTCATACTTTTAATACTAACTGCTTTCGCAGCCTTCTTCATAGGCTTCAATGGATTTTACTCACATTTGCAATCTCCACCATAAGTTAGATTGTTAGTTACTTGTAACGTGCATAAATTCGATTAAAACCTTAAGCCTCTTAAATTTGTTTTTTAATCAGAATTTTTTTGTTTATTTAAGTTCACTAAGATTTCTTTTTTATTAAAAAATTGAATATTCAATCATTTAAGCTAAATGTGTTTGTAAAATTATAGTACTATATATACTGTTTAAATAGCTTCAAATTTTTACCAATACGTTAAGATTCTTTAAACTGGACTCAGATTCTATATTAGTTTATAGCCTTATTCTTTTTTTGCGTTTTTAACGTAGACATTTGATGTGTTTCTCCTTTCTATCTTGAAGGGTCTAAACATGTTTCCGTTTCCTTCAAAGAACTTAGAAAAGAATTCAACGTAGATAAGCCTTGCTCCCTGTATGCCGCCTTCAAACAATGCAATTACTATGTTGAAAAGCTGACCGAAGACAAGTATTATTACTCCCCCGATGATAAAAGGTATAGAGCTGCTTAAGCTTGAAACAAATATCAAGTTTATGACCTGCGCAAGAATCACAGAAGCAAGAAGTATGCCAACAAGCCTAGTGTATGATAGTATGTGGCTTATCACTGAAGGGATCTCCATTAGAGACTGCGTACCTTCTGACCTAAGAACTAAAATAATTCCTATTATTATTGCCGCATAACTGCCGACGGCTTCTAAGTTGGAGAAGCCTATGCTTTCTTTATGGAGAACAGCTAAACCTACAATTACAATTCCCCATGCAACCAAAAGCCAGCCTACTCTTCCAATAGCTTTCTTTACTTTCTTATTGTATAAGGCGTTAAGAGCTCCAAGAACAAAGCCAAATGACACCATTGCTACTCCTATCCAACCTGATATTAATAGCAAGGTAGACACACGTTTTGTAACGTCGAAAAGTGGTGTATAAGGCAAAGAAAATCCGAAATACTCATTGAATATAACTCCAAGAGCAACGGCTATTGCAGATCCAGGAATTATCGCCTTCATTATCATCATGAGGCTGTTTTTGCTTATTATGGTCTTTACAAATTTTGCAAGTTTTCTAGGTATGTGACTTTTTTTAGGTGGGTGCTTTATCCTATGAACAAGCCAGAAGCTAAGTACTAGAAAAGTTGCACCGTATCCGGCATCTCCAACCATCAATCCAAAGAATATTGGAAAAGCTATACCAAAAAATATTGTCGGATCAATCTCGCTGCTTTTTGGTATCGAATAAAATTTTATGAAGAACTCATAGAGCTTGAATGAAACCGGATTCTCCATTTTAGTAGGAGGCTCTTCATCTGTCTTTATTTTTTCTAGTATGAACTGCTCGCCAGTTAGTTTATTAAGCTCTTCATCTAATATTGATATTTTCTTGCTTTCTATCCACCCCTCAATTACTGTCATGTAATCAGTTGAGCCTATTTTTGGGATTACAGATGTCTTTTTTGCCTCTATGTCAAGGTATTCTTTGAGATTGGTTACAATTCCATAGTATTTCTTTGAAAGTACTTCAAGTTTTTTGTTTAATTTTAAAAGTCTTTCCTTCTTCGTCTTAATGTTGTTCTGCTGTACCTTTGTTATCTCTTCGATTTTACCGTTTATTTCAGGTATCTTTATCAGGCTTATATCTTCCTTGTTTGCCAAGTTGGCAAGCTTTTCCTTGTTGTGCTTTTCTATTGTGAATATGTAAGCGCTTTCAAGTTCTATGCATTCGCAATCAATTTCTTTTTTTATCAATGGAACAAATGCATTGTTATCCTTGCTTTTCAGCATCAGAAAAGATTCTACTCTAGTACCGCTAAGTATCTTAAAATCGTATTTAAAGTCCTTCATCAGGTTTACAATGTTCATTATGGAATCGCTTTCTTTAATGTCGGCGTTTATCTTTTCCTCCTCCTTTTTTATTTCATTTACCTCTTCATATATCTTTATCTTGTCGGCTTCGTGGAAAACCTGCTGAAGGTTTTTTATTTCAATATTTGCAGGTTTCTGTTTTATCAGGCTGCTTTCCAAACTTCTTATTTTCTGTCCATACTTGTTTATCTTGTCAAATTCAATCTCTTTGAAGTCTCTTAAGATTTTTTTGCTTTCGCTTTCTAGGACCTCTATCTGCAGGAATCCAAGCTCTCCGAGTAAAGTAATGGCCTTATCATAGTAAATTTTAGGCAGTATCAACCTTATCTTTTCTATTTTACTTGGCAGAAACATTATAGTTTAAATTCCTCCTTCAAGACCTGTTCAAATATCTCCAGCATTTCATGTTCATCAAGCGGTTTTATAGTAGCGGCTTTTTGACTTGCGTCTTTTAGTGCTTCTTCTCTGAGTTTTTCAGTTTCCTTCTCCACTTTTTCTATCGCACTGTTCATTATTTCATGTGCCTCTCTTTCAGCTTTTTTTATCTTTTCCTCGTTTTGTTTTTCCGTTTCTTCTATTAAGTTGTTTGCCTTTTCCTGTGCCTGTTCAATTTTCTTTGTAGACAAGTCTTCTATCTCTCTTATTCTTTGCAGAGTTTCAAGCGATTCCATTAGCTATGCAGCCTCTTTATAAATTTGATTGATACTAGTCTATCTCTTTCCATATCATCTAAGCTTTGTTTTATGTACTTTATCTTTGCTTCCCATCTGGGTATTATCACGTTTTCTATTGAATTTGTCCTTCTGTTCAACTTATATATCTCATTCAACAGATTCCTCATTGCAGTTTCCTTTTCAGCGATTTCTATAAGCATTGAAAGAAATGAAGAGTACATGTTTTTTGCATCGTAAACCGGAGTAGGTATTGTCAGGCTATCGCTTTTGCTAAGAACATCAATGGTCTCGTTTACATTTATGTTTGGTATAACCAAACCCATAACGTTTCTTGCTTTCAGACTGGCAAGCTTTTCGCTTTGTTCCTGTGCAACCCTCTCTATAGTTATCCTTCCGCTCAAAGCCTCAGCTATCTCAAGGCTTTCTCGGCTTCTGTCCATGAATCTTTTAAGATCAGTCTTCATGCTTTGGACCTGTTTTGCCAGCTCAAAAAATTCCAATATAAGAGAGGACCTTTTCATCTTCAGCAACTGCAAACCCCTGTTTGCAGTCTTTATCCTTCTCTTTGTTTCTATCAGTTCCCTTCTCGTTACTCTTATTGTTTCCATTTCCCGTACTTTTCTATGAATTCTGGTTTTATTCTTTTCATCTCGCTTTTGTCTATGCTGCTTAAAAGCTCCCATCCAAGGTCAAGGGTTTCGGTTATGCTTCTGTCCTCATTGAATCCTTGTTTTATGAATCTATTCTCAAATTCTTCTGCAAAATGCAGGTATTGTTTGTCAATTTTGCTCAATGCATCTTCACCTACTATTTCAGTTAAGCTTCTAAGTTCCTTTCCTTTTGCATATGCAGCATATAACTGATCAGAAACATTCCTGTGATCTTCTCTTGTAGAATCCTTTCCTATGCCTTGGTTCATAAGCCTTGACAATGATAAAAGCACGTCAACTTCTGGGTAAATACCGCTTTTGTCCAATGCCCTGCTTAGAACGATTTGCCCTTCAGTAATGTAACCAGTTAAATCTGGTATTGGGTGTGTTATGTCATCACTTGGCATTGTAAGTATTGGGAGCTGAGTCACCGAACCTTCCTTTCCTTTTACTTTTCCGGCCCTTTCAAAAAGGCTTGCAAGGTCTGTGTACATGTACCCGGGGTAACCTCTTCTTCCAGGTACTTCATCTCTAGCTGCAGATATTTCACGCAATGCTTCTGCGTAATTTGTCATGTCTGTGAGTATAACAATTACGTGTGCGTTTTTTTCGTAAGCTAGATACTCTGCAGCAGTAAGTGCAAGTCTTGGAAGAATTACCCTCTCCATTGAAGGTTCTGCAGCAAGGTTTAGGAATATCACTGATCTTTCAAGCGCACCGCTGTTCTGGAATTCATTTATAAAGAAGTTTGCATCCTCGCTGTTTATCCCTATCCCACCGAAAACAACGAAGAAATTCTCCTTTTCCCCAAGTATTTTTGCCTGCTTTACTATCTGTGCAGCAAGCTTGTTATGCGAAAGACCAGAACCAGAAAATATTGGAAGTTTCTGGCCTCTTACTAAAGTATTCATGCAGTCTATTGAAGATATCCCCGTTTGTACAAACTCTGAAGGTTCTTCTCTTGCGTAGGGGTTTATAGGACTGCCGTTTATGTCCATCTTTTCATCGCTGAAGATTGGTATGCCGCCATCCCTTGGCCTACCTAATCCATCGAATACTCTGCCAACCATGTCCATGCTTACTGGCATTTTGAAAGTCGTTCCCTTAAACCTTACTTTAGTTGTCTGAGTATTCATTCCGGTCGTTTCACCAAATACCTGCACAATAGTCACATCCTCATTAGTTGCAAGAACCTGGCCGCTTACTTTTTTGCCATTTTCAAGTTCTATTTCAACCTGCTCATTGTAACCGGCATTCTTTACGTCCTTAACAAAGAGCAAAACATTTGTTACTCTTTCAATTGTCTTATATTCTATTTCTTCCATGTTACTTCTCCGTGTTTGTCTTTTTTATTGTTTCTATGTCCTTTTCTATTTCCTTTAATCTATCATCAATCTCTTCTTCCTTTGTATATCTCAATCTTGCTATCTTTGGTTTTATCTGTATTGATTGCAGTTTTTCAATTGGAACATTTCTCTCAAGTGCAGCTTTTTCGGCGTCAAATACTTCGTTTATAACTTTTAGCATCTTGTACTGTTTGCTTACAGATGCGTAGGTATCTATCTCATCAAAAGCGTTCTGTTGAAGGTAGTCCTCTCTAAGCATTCTTGCAATGTCAAGTATAAGTTTGTCTGATTCTGGAAGTGCATCGTAACCAACCAGCTGTACAATTTCATTTATTTCTGCCTCTTTTTGCAGTGTAGCCATTGCTTTGTCTCTTAGTTCAGGCCAGTCCTCTGCGATGTTTTTTCTGTACCATTGGTCTAATTCATCTGTATACAAGGAATAGCTGTTAAGCCAGTTTATAGAGGGGAAATGCCTGGCGTTAGCAAGCGATGCATCTAATGCCCAAAAGACCCTTGTAACCCTAAGAGTGTTTTGCGAAACCGGTTCTGATATGTCACCGCCGGGTGGAGAAACTGCTCCTATTATGGTTGCTGCACCTATTTTTCCGCTTAGTATTCTTGCCCTTCCAGCCCTTTCATAGAACTCTCCTATCCTTCTTCCAAGGTAAGCAGGGTAACCTTCCTCTCCAGGCATCTCTTCTAGTCTTCCGGAGAGCTCCCTTAAGGCTTCGGCCCATCTTGAAGTACTGTCGGCCATTACGGCTACGCTGTAACCCATATCCCTGTAATATTCTGCAAGTGTTATTCCAGTGTAAATGCTAGCTTCTCTTGCTGCTACAGGCATGTTTGAGGTATTTGCTATGAGTATGGTTCTGTCCATCAAAGGCTTGCCGCTTTTTGGATCCTTTAATTCTGGAAAGGTTGTAAGTATCTCCGTCATCTCATTTCCCCTTTCACCGCAGCCAACGTATACTATAACGTCTGCATCTGACCATTTTGCAAGCTGGTGCTGAATTACAGTGTTATGTAGAAGTATAGCACCGTTACCTCCTACAAAGTTGCTGCCAAATTCAGGAGTTACAACATCGTATACATCAAATGGTCCTCTTATTTCTTCTATCTCTGTTATCTTGTCGAAGTAAACAAAGTCTAACATTTTTTGAATTTCTACAAGATTCTTTAGCTCTAAGGTACCCTCTCTATTTGAATTTGAAATAGCACTTAAGAATTTGTTGAAGCTATCCACAGTAAAATTCTCATTTCCACTTGTGTAGTTTGTTATTTCTATGCCTTTTTCTTTCAATTCAGAGTAATTTGAATATCTTTTATATAAGTTTTCTACGTAATTGCTGTTTAGAGGCATTAAATCTATAGAAGTGTAGGAGCTATCTTTAGATTTTATGTAATTTATTATTCTATTAATTTTTTCATATTTTTGAGAGCTATCATTTATGTTTTGGTAGAATTTTTTTAACTCCTTCAAGTTTCTTATATAAATCCTATTTTTATCGTTATAACCTTTAACTTTTTCAGAATGCATAGAGTTAATTATCCCTAATCTAGTTAATGTATAAGAAAGTTGAATCTGCAATTTTTTGCTTGCGGTTGAAAATTCTACGTTTCCACCGTAAAAACTTCCATCTCCAAGGAAATAACCTCTAATAAACGCAGACAATACCTTATTATCAGCTTTCATTATAATATTTGGTATGTATTTTTCAGATGCGTTTTTAGCGTTTATTAATCTCCTAATAAATTTTACCAAAATTGCGCTATTAACTAAAACATTGGGCGTCTTATCTTTTTGTATTTCTAAAGTCGAATTTAATCCAAATAGATCTTTAACTAAGAAATTGAATCGCTTTATAAGTTTGTTGTCAGAATTAGTGAATACTACCGTATTTCTTCCCCTTATGTATCCTTCAGCTACGAATAGTCCAATAAATTCTGCAAATTTTTCATCTGCATATCTTGGTATCTTCATTAGTTTTCCAGCTCTGTCACCCCTAACTTTATCTATATCCGGTAATTGCAATCCTTCTGATTTGTAAACCCGGTTTATTAACTCTAATTTAATTGCAGGATTTTTCGATTTTCTCGTTATGCTGTATTTTAAGTCTTTTTTGATAAAATTATTTGTAGATTTAACGTTTTTAAGTAAATCCCTCATTTTTAGTAAAATATTTTTGTCTATTGTTCTTGCATCAAATAAATATTCGTAAGGATCTATTCTCTGCATTCCTTGATTTACATCAAATCTTCTTATAGCGATTATATAGTCTCCTTTTTTAAGGTTTTCTGCAGATTCTTCCTTTATGCGCATTCCATCTAATCTGAATAGCTTGTGTACAGGTGTTACTTTTGCTTCCTTTCCTGTCCTCGTCTTTATTCTTATAACTGAATCGCTTTTGCCCTTATAAAGAAATTTTGACTTGCTTTCTTTAACTTTTCCATCATACAGCGAAAATAGTTTTAGTGGGCTTTTAAGCCTTAACAATGTTTCATTTTCATCCTGGTACTCTATATCACTATCGTTTTCATTTTCTTTGTAAATTTCTTCAATGCTTTTTATCTCGCCATTTGCTAACAAAACAGGAGTTTCTCCCAATACGCATTTTCCAGATCCAAAAGGCCCAGGTACTGCTGCAGTTCCCCCCATCGCAACAGGAAACATCGTGTCTATTACCCTCTGTCCAGTTAAAAGAGGAATCGTTGGAGAAAGTTTTTCCTTTACAGGTCTTGCAGTTCTGACAGGCCATTTTGTCATCAGCTTTATTTCCTCAGTTTTTTTGTCGTTTTCCAATACTGCAATGATTTCATCTACAGTGTAATCTCCTTCCTCTGCGATTTTCTTTACTATCCCTTTTTGATTTACTGGAACAAGAACCTTATGTTTTATAAGCGAAGTTTCCTTGACTTCTCCAATTTCTTCTCCCGCTTCTACCTCTTTTCCCTCTTCAACTTTTGGCTTGAAGTGCCATTTCTTTTCTCTGTCCAATGAATTAACTTTTACTCCGCTGCTTATGAATGTACCTTCTTTATTTAGGATCTTATCCAACGGCCTTTGTATCCCATCGAATATAGATCCTATCAATCCCGGCCCAAGTTCAACTGACAAAGGCTCTTTGCTGTCAATTGCCTTTTCCCCTATTTTCAGTCCGCTTGTGTCTTCGTAAACTTGTACTATTGCATTTTTCTCTTCTATCTTTACGATTTCACCAACAAGTTCATTTTCTCCTATGAATACGATGTTGTTCATTTTCGGGTCTTCTAGACCAGAGACAGTTACCACAGAACCAGAAATTCCTATTACTTTTCCTTCCATTTTATTTTAATTTAGTTATGTCCACCCCCAATACTCTCTTTGCCAGGCTTTCCAGCGATTCCTTGCTTTCTTCTACCTCCTGTGAAGGTATAAGCAATACTAACGGATCAACACTTAAATTTATTATGCTAAGTTCATTTTGGTCCGCATATTCCTTTATACCTTCTTCGGCTATTATAAGGTTATATTCTTTGCTTTTTATTAATTTAATTACTTCATTAAGCGCTTCTTTTCCTGTTAAATCCATTGAATTGTCTATGCCGGCAAGCTTTAATCCCAGTGCATCTCTCCTGTCGCCTATGAAAACTATTTTTTTAAATTCCATATCCTATATCAACTATTTTCTTTTCTATGTTGTAATATTTTTTAAACCAGCTGAGCCTTATTGTGTCTCTTTCTATCTCTGCGCTTATTATGAATGAAAGCGTTGAGGCCACAGAAAGGGAGTTTGCCCTGAATATCGGCAGGTACTTGTCATGCACAACCCTCTTTAGTTCTACTTCAAAGTTTGCTATAAGCCCGTCCTGCTTGTAAAGCTGCAGGGCATCATTTAAGTCATACGGTAAGTCCTTTATGAAGTCTTCTATGTTCATCTTTGTCATATCATTCAGTTTGTCAACGTTTATTGAGCCCCCCTTTATCAAAAGTTCTTTTGCAGGTTTTTTCAGTTCTATCTCTTTGATTACGGTTATTATATTCCTCAAGTCTATTAATCCTTGTATGAATCTAAGGACAGGGCCCTCATTTCCATTGTAGAACTTGAAGTTTCTAAGGAGGTCATTGTAGTATTCCATGTCTAATGCTAATGACATTCCAGAGACATCTCTGCTTAACTCCGCTGAGACTGAAAAAGGAAGCAATACCCTTCCATAAGGATATCTTGTGAGGTAATTTATTACCTCAACTATGTCTTTCTGTTCTATTATGTTTCTGTATTCTTCTTTGCTTATCAAAGGACTTGATAACCCCAATGGAAAACTTCTTCCTATAGTTAAAAGGTTTTCAGTCATTTCCACGTTCTTTCCTATAAGCTTTGCGGCCAGAATAAGTTTTATGTTCTGTATGTCTATCTTTGAAAGGTAGCTTCTTATCAACGGCTTTCCAATACTTGGAAGAACTCCTATGGCAGAGTTACAGTTATTTAAAAAGTGAGTGTTTACTACAATATCTATTATATCAGGCTCCTTAAAACGATTATAGAACTGATCGATTTCGTTTTTGTAAGAGGTAGAAGAAAGTACATTCATGAATTCCTCTTTCTTCGTTTCCTTTATCCTATCTATTTCATCCTTTCTTAAAAGATTAAGGTAAAGTGCCTTAACGTGTCCGTACGCACCAGCATATGTAGAATCCATTTTATTTCTCCAACTTTTCAATTACTCTTTTTGCAATCTTTTCTTCTAGAGACTGTATAACTTTATCCAAAGACAAATCAATGGAGAACTTGCCATCAGGGCTTTCTGCATAAACCCCAAACATCTTTTTTTTCGTTGGCTTGGCATTTTTTTCCTTTTTACCAAAAGTCTGGAGGTCTTCTTTGTTCATAAAAAGTATTGCGTCTTCTCCAATTCTTTTTTTAGCCTCTTTTATCAGTATATTCATCAGTTTTTCGTATTCCGCAGTTTTGCTGAATTTTGCCTCTGAAAAATAAAGATTGTTCATGCTTTCTTTGAAAGCGTTGCTTACTGCCTTTTTTATAATCTGGGTCTTTTCAACGTTTATCTTCGCTTTTTCGATCTCTTCTTTTTCGGCTACAATGGCTTTTGTTTTGTCTTTTGCTTCCTTCAGAATCTCCTCGACTTTTTTATCCGTTTCATTTGTCGATTGGTTTGCCTTAAGCTGTGCTTCTATAATCATTTTTTTGACTTTAGTATCTGTCTCTTTCTCTATGTGTTCCGCTATTTTCTCCAGACTCATATAATGATGCTATGCCTCACAGTATCTGTAATAGCAATATTAATCCCAGCACGAAACCTATTATCCACAGTGTTTCAGGGATTACGAAGAAGAAAAGCACCTGTCCGAATTTCTCCGGCTTTTCAGCGATTATTCCCATACCGGCTGCACCTATTCCTTGCTGTGCCATTCCGGTACCTATTAAACCACCTGCTATTGCTATTGCTGCGGCTATTGCATATAAAGCGCCTGCATCTGTTGCAACTACCATAGCATTTTACGTTTTTTTCTATTTTTAAGCTTTACTGTTTTTAGTTAAAAATGAATCACTTGCTTTTGATTTTATTTGATTATTGAAAAAAGAAAGCTTTTTAAAGCAAGGTAAAAGCGAAAGATATTTATATTAGTTCATTCATATGGTTTATCGTAAACATATGGAAATAGACTCTGTTCCTGATGATGTAATTGAATGCCTATTCGATGCAATAAAGATGGATAACAAACTTTATGTTATTTTAAAAGAGGACAGCAAGGACAATGAAGAAAAAATAGAGAAAGTTTTCGGAAAGAACGTAGAATTTTTGGACATGGTGGACATGATGCAAAAAAAGATGTTTTCGCAATTTATGGATGCAGTGAGCGTTTTTGATAATGAGCCATTCTTTAATAAGCTTGGTTTCAGCGAGATAACTGAAATATTTTATGATCTTACAAAATTAGAGCAGAGCAGAAAGATGCTTTTTAACTATGCACTGCTTGGAAGAAGAGGCAAGGAAGGTTTATTGCAGACGTTAGGGGGAGGGAGACTAACAAAAAGCGCTATTTTCGTACCTTCTACACATGAGAAGGAGGCAGAGAATTTCATAAAGAAATGGAATGTTGAATACTTGAAAAAGCGGGTATTCATATTAGGAGGTTAATAAAATGGAAGATAATGACAAAATAGAAATAAGTCTAAAGGTTGCAGAAGCACAGCAGGATGATATAGGGCAGAATTCTGTAAGGATAGGAACTGCATGGATGAAACAGATTGGAGTAAGGCCCGGAGATTTCGTTGAAATAGAAGGTAACAGAAAAACAGTTGCAAAGGTCGATAGGGCACATCCTGGTGACCTGGGTTTGAATATAATAAGAATGGACGGTACCACAAGAAAGAATGCAAAGGCAGCAATAGGGGAAAATGTAATAGTTAGAAAGGCAGAGGTTTACGAAGCCGATGTAGTCAATCTTTCTCCACTTTCTACAATAGCAATACGCGGAGCGGAAAATGTAATCGGAAGGCTGCTTTTAGACAGGGCAATATCAAAGGGAGACATTATAACCTTGGGCAGCGGCGGAAGGAGTTCATTTGCTTCATTTTTCGGTGATGACATAATGAGCATATTTGAGAACACGGCTTTTCCATCTTTTCAGTTCGGTTTCTCGGAGCTTCGTTTTCTGGTCACTTCAACTTCACCTAAAGGATTTGTGGTAATAACAGAAAACACAGATATAAACATATCTCCTGAGCCGGTTAAGCTTTCTGAAGAATCTAGGGTAAAACACGTCAGTTATGAAGACGTCGGCGGATTATCGGATGAAGTTTCAAAGATAAGGGAAATGGTTGAGATGCCATTAAAGCACCCGGAGATATTTATGCGTTTGGGGATAACCCCTCCAAGAGGCGTTTTGCTTTATGGCCCACCTGGTACTGGAAAGACACTGCTTGCAAGAGCAGTGGCAGATGAAAGTGATGCCCACTTTATAACAATAAATGGCCCAGAAGTTATGAGCAAGTGGGTTGGTGATGCTGAAAAGAAATTAAGAGAGATATTCGATGAAGCCGAAAAGAACGCACCTTCAATAATATTCATAGATGAAATAGATGCAATAGCCACTAAGAGAGAAGAAAGTATAGGGGAAGTGGAACACAGGGTTGTTTCACAGCTTCTTACATTAATGGACGGTTTGAAGAGCAGAGGAAAGGTAATTGTAATAGCCGCTACAAACAGACCAAATGCAATAGACCCTGCATTGCGTAGGCCTGGAAGGTTTGACAGGGAAATAATGTTCGGCGTTCCAAATGAAAAAGGAAGGCTGGAAATCTTGAATATACACACCAGAAACATGCCTTTGGACAAAAATGTTGATTTGGGTTATATATCAAAGATAACGCATGGCTTTGTGGGTGCAGACATAGAATCACTGATAAAGGAAGCCGCTATGAATGTTATAAGGAGAAACATAAATGAATTGAACGTTAAAGAGGGAGAAAACATCCCAAAAACCGTTCTTGAAAAACTGATAGTGACAATGGATGATTTCAGAGAAGCGTTAAGATTTGTAAGGCCAAGTGCTATGCGTGAAGTTTTAGTTGAAAGGCCAAGTGTAGGGTGGGAAGATGTTGGTGGTTTGGACCAGGTAAAAGCTCAACTTAAAGAAGCAATAGAATGGCCATTAAAGCATCCGGATTCATTTAGGAAGATAGGTATAACTCCTCCAAAAGGAATACTTCTTTACGGCCCACCTGGTACTGGAAAGACACTGCTTGCAAGAGCAGTAGCACATGAAACTGAATCAAATTTCATTGCAATCAAAGGGCCGGAAATATACAATAAATATGTGGGTGAAAGCGAGAAAAGGATAAGGGAGATATTCGACAAGGCAAGGCAGGTCTCGCCTTCTATAATCTTTATAGATGAGCTGGATAGTATAGCTTCATCACGGTCTAACTACGAAGGTAACAATGCAACCGAGCAGGTTGTGAACCAATTGCTTACGGAATTAGATGGCATAGAGCCACTTAAGAATGTAATCGTTATAGGCGCTACAAACAGAGTTGATAAAGTCGATCCAGCAATACTAAGGACAGGAAGGTTTGACAACATAGTATTTGTTCCGCCACCTGATGAGAATGGCAGAAGAGAAATACTTAAGGTATACTTAAATAAAATGCCGATAGAAGGCGATAAAGATGAGCTAATCGAATTCCTTGTCAAAAAAACAGAAGGCTACGTCGGCTCAGACATAGAAAGGCTTGCAAAGGAAGCAGGTATGAATGCACTGAGAAGCAGCATTTCTGCAAGTAAAGTAACTAGAGAAGACTTTGAAAAAGCTCTTGATCTTGTAAGGCCAAGCTTGACTCCAGAAGAGGCAAAAAAGTACGAGGAGATGGCAAAGAAACTTTACAGTAAAAAGGAAAAGGCGAAGGAGCTTAATTACTTCGGTTGAGATGGATCACGAAGAGATATACAAGCTTATACTGAATGACGAGCTCGGGTGGGAACACCTTATAACTACAATAATAAGGGACGAAGGCATGGATCCAATGGACATAGACCTTATTAAAATAGCAGATAGGTTCGCCGCTTTGATTTCAAAAATAAATCAGATAGACTTTAGATTTGGAGGAAAATTTGTTTACACTGCAGCCATACTTCTGAAAATGAAATCTGATACCGTTGTAGAAGAGATGCTTGAGCTCAACGTGAAAAAGGAAAGAGAAAGCCAGCAGAGGTATATAAAGGCCGTGCCTTTTGACATAGCTGTCACATCAAAACTTCCAATTTTCAGAAGCAGAAAGATAACGCTTACCGAGCTTATAAACACAATAAGGGAAGCGATGCGGTACAGCACAAAGCAGAAGATAAACTTCGAGCTAAAGCTGAAGGAAGTCAAAATAGAGGATAGGATAAGATTACTTGTTGAAAAGCTGGGAAAGCTCTTTGGCATCAAAGAAATAGTTCTTTTCTCCGAATTGGTATCGAAAAAGAACGACAGAAAGGAGATAATTTACACATTGCTGCCGCTTCTATTTATATCAAATATGAACAAGGTGGAAATCACACAAAATGAACCTTTCCAAGACATATATATAAAGAGCAGGGTAAAGTGGCAATGAACTTTTAAAATCAATAAATGTGATTATATCTATTATATACTTAATATGGTAAAAATAAATGAGTATGTTGAAGCGCTTATCTTTTCCTTCGGAGATGGCATCAGCCTAGAAGAGATAGTAAAACGGACAAAATCCGATCCAATAATGGTAAAAAAGGCAGTCAATGATCTTAACAAAGCATACTCTGAAAGAAAAAGTGCATTTTACATATTGACAGAAGGCAATTTATATCGAATGAGATTGAGAAGCGACCTTCTTTATTTGGTACAGGATAACCTAAGAACAGACATGAGCAGAGGGGTTTTAATGACATTAAGTTTGATAGTTTTAAATGGGAAAATAAAGCAGGCTGACTTAGTTAAAAGGAGAGGCAGCATCTCATACCAGCATGTCAAGGAGCTGCAGTCCAGAGGATTGGTTTCAACTGCTATAGAGGACGGCAAAAAGGTGATAAAAATCACTCCCTCATTCTATGATTATTTTGATGTTGATAAAAAAGAATTCAAGGAAATAAAGGAAACAATACAGGAAGAAATAAAGAAGGAAGACGATAAAACCGTAGAATACAAAGGAAACTAAAATACCACTATTTTTCTTTGGATATTTATCGGTGGCTTGTTCTCTTTAACAGCATTCTCAGGTTTTTTCTGCTCTTCGGCTGCCTGCTTAGTAGGTTTTGGGGCTTCCGCAGACTTGACTTTCTCTATTGCCGATTTTATGGTGTTTTCCACGGCAATAAAATCGCTTTCCTCCATTTTCTGAGGCTGCCAAACGTGGTTTATGGTGTCGTCATTGTATCTTGGTATTAAGTGTATAAGAGCATGGGGGGTTACATTACCCTTTGTAAGCTCCTTTGTGTAAAGCATTTCAACGTTATTTGGGGCAAGTGACAGTAATATCGCGTAGCCAACGGCCCTTGCGACGCTCATGTACTGTAAAAACTCCTCTTGCGGCATCTCATATATATTGTTATAGTGCTTTTTTGGTATCATTATTACATGGCCTTTTGAAGCAGGATTAATGTCTAAAATCCCTATCACCATAGGGTCTTCATAAACTTCTTTGGCAGGCACTTTTTTGCTTGCAATCATGCAGAATATGCATTTTTCCTCTTCCATATCTTTATTACGCTTTTAAAGTATTTATTGTTAAGTAATATTCTCTAAATTTTTATTAAAAAAAGCTTTTAAATGACAAAAACTTAAACGTATTATGAAAGCAAAAGACAGTTTAAAATTTGTCGACGAGGAGAAAAGAGCGGTAGATGCAGCTATAGGATTGATTCTGTTCGCATTTGGATTGGTCCTAATAGTTCTTGGTTTGGCATCTATCCTTTCGTCAGCGGTTCTTAGCGGATATTTCTATAAGACCGTTACAACAGCTCCATCGGCTTATATATACCCATTATTCGAAGTGATACTTGGAATAATTGTATTCTCCTTCTCGATGTGGGTATTTAGGGTAAAAGTATAAGGATTACTTTAAATTTTTTTATTTTTTACTTTTATTTTTGGTGAAAAAGAAAGATTTATATACTTGTTTATTGCTAAGTATTGTGTAGGTGATCGATTATGGCATTGTCTTTCAGTGAAGATTATATAGCTAAAATAAGGAGGATGTTCGGATTAAATCTATACGAGGCAAAGGTATGGCTTGCCCTTCTTTCACAAGGTAAGTCAACATCCGGTAAACTGAGCGAGATAGCTAACATACCAAAATCAAGGGCTTATGATATACTGGTTTCCTTGGAAAATGGCGGTTTTATAGTAAGGGATTTAAGCAAGCCGATAAGTTATAGGGCAATTCCTCCGCAGGAACTGATAGAAAAGCTTGAGGAAAAAGCAAAAGAATCACTGGATCAAAAACTAGATAAGCTAAGCAAATTAAAGGACAGTACAATGCTGAACGACCTTCAAAACCTTTACAATAAGGGGATAAAGTATGTAGACGAAGGGAAGGTTGCGAATTCTTACCAAGGATTGGACAACATATATTTCAGGATAAAGAAAAGCATAGGTGCGGCCAAAGGGGAGATAGTACTAATTACAACCGAGCAATCATTGGAAAAGAAAATAAGCGCACTAGGGAGGGCCCTTAAAAAGGCCAAAGCAAACAATGTTACTGTTCATGTTTATGCACCCGTAAAGGATGTTAATGAAGCACTGTTGAACGAGATAAAGCAGTTTGGAAAGCTGAACAAAACAGATCTAGATATAGGCAGATTTGTTATAGTTGATGGAAATGAGATATTTATATTTACAGAAAATGAAAATGAGACTCACCCAAGCAATGAAGTAGTGCTTCACATAAAGGGTAAGTACTTGCCAGAAAAGATCAAAAAACTGGTGTCCTCACACGTAGTAGACTGATTTTGCCGGCATAGAGAAATAGTTAGCATTTAATATTAAAAATTTTTTTAGATAGTTGAATATGACTTATATAAAACAAGTAGAACTTGATAATTTCAAATCCTTCGCTGGGCACATCAAGTTCGATTTTGTAAATGGTTTTAATGCTATTGCCGGTGCTAATGGTTCCGGAAAAAGCAACATAATCGACGCACTTCTTTTCGTTTTTGGCGGTTCGTCAAAGAAGGAGATGCGCTCTGATCTGCTTACAGATCTTATATTTAATGGAGGAAAGAGCGGAAGGCAGGCAGAGCATGCAAAAGTCAATGTCATTCTTGATAATTCAAAGAAGGAGTTTCATGGAATAGAGGAAAACGAGGTATCAATTAGCAGAAAGGTCGATAAGAACGGAAAGAGCATTTACAGGATAAATGGAAAAGCCTCTACAAGAGAAGAGGTACTAAATGTTCTTGCGCTGGTAAAATTCAGGCAGGATGGGTTCAATATAATCCCTCAGGGAAGAATACTAGAGGTTGTAGGCACCTCCAATGAAGATAGGTTAAGTCTTATAAATGACATCTCGGGAATAAGTGTATTTGAAGACAAAAAAAGCAAGGCAATGAACGAGATGAAGAAAGTAGAAGACAACATATCAAAAATACAAACGGTATTAAATGAAAAACAGAAGTTGATGGCGCAACTGGAAAAAGAAAAGACAAGAGCAGTTGAATTCCAGGAACTTAAAGGAAGATACGCTTCCCTTCTTTCAAAGCAATCAACGATTAAAAGAGACGCTGCAGATTCTGAATTACAGGCAATACTTGAAAAACTTAAGGAAGCAGAGAAGGGAAATGAGGAACTATCAGAAGAGATATCAAAATTGAATGAAAAAGTAAAAAAGATAAACGAGGAAGTTGAGAGCATAAATACAAAGGCAGAAGCGGAAGGGGAAAAGGAGATACTAGAAGCAGAAAACAAAGCCAAGGAATTTGATTCAGAGCTTGCAAGACTGAATGCCGTGCTTAAAAACGACAATGAACAGCTTAATAATATTATTTTGTCAATAGAAGAGCTTTCAAAGTCACAGGAAGAACTAAAAAAGCAAATAAAAGAGGAAGAGGAAGAAAAGAAGAAACTTGAAGAGAAGATAACTACTTTAAATTCCAGAAAGCTTTCCCTAGTAGAAAGTGAATCCAAGACGCAGAATTACCTTAAAACAAAGGAATCGCTTGAAAAAAGAATATACGATATAGACAAAAAGATATATGAGTTGAAGATTGCTTTGGCAAACTATCCCAGAATTGCAGAGCTTCAAGAGGAGCTAACTGGCTTGGAAGCCAGCAGAAATGACCTCGAAAAAACGATAAAGGGGATGACTTTGTCTTTTTCTTCATTAAAACCGGAAATTGACAAGTTGAAGATCCAGGCTAAACGGGAAGCCGATTCAATATATTTGTTGAGAGAGAACCTGCTTAATCAAAGGAATTCTTTATCTTCTCAGAACAGAGCAGTGGAAGTGGTCAACAGACTAAAGAAGGATATAAATGGAATATACGGTTTAGTATCGGAGCTTTTTTCGCTGAAAAACGAGGAATACTCCACTCCGGTTTTAAGATCAATAGGCAGAAGGGGGGATTTCATAATTGTTGAAAATGAGGAAACTGCAAGGCAGTGCATAGAGAAGCTTAAAAATGAAAAGCTTGGCTTCTATACTTTCATACCTTTAACAACTGTGAAAAGTGGCTATGGCTTCGACAAGTTAAATGATCAGCGGATAATAGACTACATAATAAACCTTGTGAATTTCGATGAAAAACTTGCACCGGCAATGAAATTTGTCTTTGGTGATACGGTTTTGGTAAAGGATTTTGATTCTGCTAAGGGGCTTATGCATCAGTACAGAATGGTTTTACAAGATGGCACCGTATTTGAAAAAACTGGGACAGTTTCGGGAGGGCATTTTGACATGCCTAACATACTTAATGTTAACAAAAAGATTGCCGAAATAAATGCAGAGATAAGCGAGCATTCAAAACTTAAAGAGGAGTATGACGAGGAAATAATAGAAAAGGAATCAACTTTGAATTCGATTATGACTGAGATAAAAGTAAGACAAAAAAATTTAGATGAAACAAAAGGCAAAATAGCTAAGATTATGCAGGAAAAATCAAAGTTCACCGGTACGGAATCGGAGATATCAGAAAGTATACAGTCGCTTGAGAATGAGAATTTGAATTTGAAATCAAAGCTAGAGGAATTGGATAAGAACAAACCCGATATAGTGGACCATAAAAAAGAGATAGAAGCTCTT
The DNA here is from genome assembly GCA_021797085.1 of Nanobdellota archaeon. GTDB lineage: Archaea > Nanobdellota > Nanobdellia > Parvarchaeales > Parvarchaeaceae > Parvarchaeum > Parvarchaeum tengchongense. The sequence goes on along the minus strand of JAKAAG010000005.1, from coordinate 17,008 downwards.
GAAAGAGAAGTTAATGATTTACAGGTAAAAGTAGCCACTTCTGGAAACAAGCTTTCAGCCGTTTTAATGTCTGAGATAAGTAACTTAGAAAGGAGGTTTTCTCAGCTTAACAAAGAAAGAGAAAGATTTGAAAAGGAAATAGAAGATGTTGAAAATGCAATAAAAGATACCCAGGAAAACTACGATAAAGCCAGAAAAGAGCTTTCAAACAAGTCGAATAACCTAAGCATGCTTAGGAAAAGAAGAAGTGAGCTTTTGAATGAGCTCAATAGCCTGCAGAAGCAAAGAGAAGCAATATATGGCAATTCTCAGAAAGTTGCAGAAGAAATAAATGCTTTGAAGGTTAAGGAAGCAGCATCTAGGGTAAAATTTGAAACGGCAGAAGAAGAATACAAAAAATACAAGATAGAAGGTGTGAAGGTAGAAGAGGGAGAAACGCTTGAGAAAATAAATAGGGAAATTAATTCCCTTAATTCAAAGATAAATTCATTCGGTCCGATAAATGAACTTGCACTTAAGACTTTCATGGAGACTCAGCAGCAGTACGAGGAATTTAATGTTAAACTTGAGAAATTAAACGACGAGAGAAACAGGATATTATCTGTGATATCAGAAATAGAACAAAAGAAACTTGAGTCTTTCATGAAGACTTTATCCGACATAAATTCTATTTTCACGAAGGTTTTCAATTCAATAACAAAAGGAAAGGCAGAACTTGTGCCAGAAGATCCAAACAACGTATTTTCATCAGGATTGGATATATCCGTAGAGCTCCCCAACAAAAGAGTCAGGAACATAAGAGGATTGAGCGGCGGAGAACTTTCCGTTCTGGCTATTTCATTGATAATGGCGTTGTCAAAATACACAGATGCAGTTTTCTATGTTTTAGACGAAGTTGATGCGGCTTTGGATGCAATAAATGCCGGTAATTTCTCGGCTTTAGTTAAAGCTTACTCAGCATCTTCTCAGTTTATAATAATATCGCACAACGAAACTACGCTTATAAACGCAGATGTAATCTATGGTGTTACCATGAACGATGAGGGCATAAGTAGGGTTGTTAGTGTGAAAATGCCAGAACAGAAAACTCAATGATCAATATATTTTATTACTTCGTTTATTTCATTTAAAGTCAATTCCTTTACCTGTTTATTTCCGAGCGATTTAATTTTATCAGGCAGTTCTTGAAATTCCTGCTTGCTCTCTCTTTTTGTTTTGTAATCTAATGCAATCCTCCCGTTCATAAAGGCGTTTTTCAGCAGCATCTCTTTTCTTCTGAATATCTCCTGCAGAATATCATTTCGTTTTTTTGTGATTTTTATCATTCTGCTTGTGATTCTTGGAACCGGGTAAAATGCTTCCTTTTTTACTTCCTTTATTTCTTCAAATTCAAAAAATATGTTTTGTGTAGTGGAGAATTTGGTAATGTTCTCTTTTGACAAAAGCTGTTTTGCTATGGTGTTGGGCAGTATCATTACCCCAAATTCAAAATCATAGAAGGAAAGCTTGTCAATTATCCTATCAGAAATGTTATATGGTGGATTGGAGATTATCTTGTTGAATTTAGGGTATATTATTTCCAGGGCATCCGCGTTTATTATCTGCACATTCGGGTCTATTTCATATTTGTCAATCAAGTAAGAGTAGCACTTTATTTCTTTTTCTATTGCTATAACTTTACATTGTTTGCTTGCCAAGGTTTCTATGCTTCCGAATCCCGCGCCTATATCTAAAACCACATCGGAAGGCTTTAATTCCGCTTGTTTTATCTCTTCTTTTAATACTTCTTCATCTATTAAAAAATTCTGCCCGTTTTCATTGCTGCTTTTTATTTTATAGTCATCGACGAGCTTAATTATTGTATCGGTTAATTGGCTCATATTATTTTGAGCGCACACGCGGGGGCTTTAGCCTTTCTACTGAATAAACCTGTCCACATTCGCTGCATTTAAAAACATATTTTTCTTTTGCCTTTCCAGCTTCCTTTACTTTTTCGGTTTTTAATTCTGATTCAAAGTCATTTTCTTTTCCACATTTGGGGCATTTGAATACAAAATGAAAATTATTTTCACCGCTTTCTCTGTAAATCAGAAGTTTCTCGGTTTTTCCGTCAAAGCTTATGAAGGATTTTTTTATGAAATTGATTTTGTTTATATCCATAAAAGAAAAAGTTTTTGCTGTTTTATATATGTTTTTATTCTACTTTTATGCGGTTTAATTCACCACTTTCCTTTATCCATATGGCCCAGCAAAGCTCCGTCTGACTGATCTTAAGAATTTTGCTTATTCTGATTCCTTCTAATATGCATTCATAAGGTGTTTTAACTTTTTTAAAATTCTTGCTTATCCAATTCATTATTATCTTATCCGGCATTATTGTGTCTATTCCACTTTGTATTCTTAGATACTGAAAAGTGCTTATCCCCACACCTTTTATTCTCCCTAATTTGTCATTTTTAAAGTCAAAAGGATCGGCATTTTCTGCCCAGTCTTTAAGTGTTTTAATCTCATTTCCGCCGCTATCTCTTTCCGCTATAAAACTGCAGATTTTCTTCATCGCTTTCCATACTCTTTCGTTTTTGAACATAGAAAGCAGTTCCTTTTCGCTTATGTCTTTAAAATCTTCACATTTTGCTATTCTCCCCGAATTTACATATTTTTCACGGAAATAATTGACTTTTGGCACAACCACTGTAAAATAATTTAGGCCTGTGCTGTCAAGGCAGGCATCAAGAACTATCAGGATAGCTTTTCCTCCCCACCTTCTGCCAGTTCTGCACAGTCTGGCGAATCCTGCAGATTCATTGATTATTTCACTTCCGAAAAGCTTTAATGCATTATTTTTCATTATTAAAGAATAAAATACCTTTAACCTTATTATATTTTGTTTTTATTGAAGGTAAAAATATATATAAAGGTAAAAAACATAAGTAGAGTATAATTTCGATAATTATGAAAGTACCAAGGTCAAGAAGAAGGGGAAAGAGCAGGGTTTTCAGAGTCAACGATTTCAAGGCAATCGGGAAGGTAAAGCTTCCGAATTCACTCGAGCCAATGAACGCAAGAATAACAAAGCTTATTCATGACCCGTATAGAACTGCGCCATTGATGGAGATAAAATTTGAAAATGGTTCAAAATACTTTTTACCCGCATTTGTTGGCGCATATGAAGGTCTTATAATACAATATATGAAAACAGATAGCATAAAGGATGGGTCGGTATTAAGGCTTGGCGACATCCCAACGGGAACAAATGTTTACAATGTTGAACTAAAAGCAGGGGATGGCGGAAAACTTATAAGGGCCGGCGGAAACAGCGCAAGGATAATGGAGAATACTGGAGAGGAGGTTGCTATCTCACTTTCAAGCGGGAAGATTCTTAGATTGAAACAGGACTGCAGGGCAATTATTGGTAAAATAGCCAATGCAGGAAGAAAAGAAAAACCATTTTACAAGGCAGGAAACAAGTATCATCTTATAAAAGCCAGAAGCAGATACTGGCCTATGAATGCTGCCGTTGCTATGAACGCTTATGAACACAAATTTGGAGGAAAGAGAAGAAGCACACAGCACAAGTCTAAAAGCTCTGCTAGAAATTCTCCTCCAGGAGCAAAAGTGGGAGCAATAGCCCCTAAGAGGACTGGTGTCAGATAATGGAAGAGTACAAATTCAGAGGAAAGAGTATAGACGAGCTAAAAAAGATGTCGAATGAAGAACTCGTAAAGATAGCTAATGCCGATTTTAGGAGAGCCATGAAAAGAGGGTTTTCTCCGGAAGAAAAAGCGTTTCTAGAGAATATGAAGAAAAAAGCAGCAAAGTCAAAAACCATTAAAACGCACATGAGAGAGATGTTTATACTTCCAGAGTTTGTTGGTCTTACAATACATGTACACAACGGCAAGGAGTTTGTGCCTATAGAGATAAAACCTTCGATGGTTTTTCATCGTCTGGGAGAGTTTGCACTTACAACGAAACAGGTCAAGCACGGTTCACCAGGTATGAAAGCTACGCGTTCAAGCGGGTTTGTTCCTATTAAGTAAATATGGTAACTAAAGTACAGGTAAAAAGAGAGGGGATGCCGATATCCTTGAAGCACACGCATGAGATAATGGAAGCAGTCAAAGGAAAACAGATTTCAAAGGCAAATGCCCTGCTTAAAAGAGTATTGAAAAAGGAGGCATACATTCCATTTAGAAAATATCCGAGCAAAGGCCACAAGCACGGCGTACCGGCAGGTTATCCACAAAAAGCGACTAAGCAAGTGGTTTCAATGCTTGAAGAATTAAAGGCAAATGCAAAGAACATGGGGTTCGATGATTCAAAGATAGTGATAAGCAGTTACTCTCTTGGCAGAGGTGGCTATCCGAGATTTTCGAGTGGAACTGTTTACAGGCATGGAAAACGTACAAATTTAACGATTTATTCTTTAGTTGATCAGGAAAGAAAGGTACCTGAAAAGAAGCAGGCTAATGCAGACAATGCAGCTGAAAGTCCTGCAGTTAAAGAACCTGTAAAAGAAGAGGCAAAAGAGGAAAGCCAGAAGCCTACCGAAGAAAAAAAGGAAAAAACAATTGAGCAGGAAAGTAATAAAAGCACGGAAAGCAATGACTTAAAGGCGGAGCAATGACATGTTACCAAAAAAAATAATTGCAAACAAAGTAAATGATGAGACAGCAAGAGAGTACCTATTCAAGAAATTTAATAGATTCGGAATAAGTGATATAAGGATAGAAAAAACCCCTTTGGGTATGAAAATAGTAATAAAAACACCAAAGCCAGGAGCAATAATAACTAGGGCAAATCAGATACTCAGGGAAAGTTCAAAGGAACTTGGGGAATATTTCAACCAGGAATCACCGAGAATAGAAGTTGAAGGCTCACAGAATCCTAATCTAGACCCTGCCATAGTGGCTGATTCAATAGCCTTTAAGATAGCCAAGTACGGGCCGATGAAATACAAGGTAGTTGCTCACAAGGCAATGGATAGCATAATGGCCGCAGGGGCAAAAGGGGTAGAAATAGAGATAGGCGGGGTTATAAAGGAGAGGGCTGCACATTTTAAATTCAGGCCGACCGGTAGCGTCATGCCAAAGACTGGGCAAGTGGAGTTTTTCGGCGTAAGAAGTGCAAAAAAACAGTTAGTGCTAAAAAGAGGATCAATAGGCATAAAGGTGACTATAGTAGTGCCGACTGAAAACATTGGAGGAGTGAAAATAAATGATGGAAGAGAATCTGAAGGACTTGGAAATGGAACTTCTGAAAATGAACATAAAGAAGACGCAGGGGCTCCAGCCAGCTGATGCTGGTAAGTACAGGCATTTGAAGAAGAAAGTCGCTCAGCTTAAGAACGAGCTTAGGAAGAAAGAACTAAGTTCATCTGCTAAAAAGTAAAGTTTAAATATTAATTTGGTTTTTGTACGACCCAAAGATAATTAGAATTCATTTTATCTTTTTTTCGTTGCAAGTTACATGCCTACAAAAATAGTTTTTAGTAACTAATTTGTTAACCGTTAATTAAATCGAATAAAGTGTCAAGCTGCTGTCTTTTAGCTTCTATCTGTGCCTTCATTTTCTTGTATTCATCCTCGCTTATTTTACCAGCAACGAAATTTCTTTCTAGATCTGCAGACTCCTTTTCTATGTCCCTTAATTTGTTATTAAGCTTTGTTGAACCTTGGGGCCCCATTGAAAGGCTGCTTGAAACACTGTTAGCTAGCTGTCTTTTATCTAGTTTGTTGCCATATTTCCTCGAAAGTTCGCTATACATCTCCGTCATGTCTCCTTCAAGTTTAGAATATGAATCTTTGTCCTTGAATTTGCAGTCTCCTGCTAGAACTACCCTTACGTTGGCCGATTCTTCCGTAGGGTCATATACCCCTATTATCTTTGCCCATAGAAATATAGGCACTATCTTCTTTATTTCAAAGAATAGGAGTGACAATACGAAAAAGGCTATCATCCCATAAAGTACAAGTGCAGATGCAGAATAGCTGAAATGAGTTATATTTGTGTATATATTTGAGCGGTAAGAAACAAGAAGAAGTGCCAGCAGTACTATCCCTAGAATGAGGCAGGTCTTCCATGCTATTGGGTATTTCGATCCCTTTTTGTTGTCTTTCGCACTTTTTATGAGCGCTCTTATCGGCTTTACGTTTCCGCCCCTGAAGGTTTCTTCCAGTTCATTGTCATCGAATTTTGCAAGTTCATTAAGCAGTATTTTATAGTCCATGTCAGTCATGTACTCTGATACTTGGTTCCTCAGCACCTGCGGATCGTCACTTTTTATGTAAAGATCATAGAATACGTGCTTTTTTTCCAATTCCTGAGTATCGAACTCCTTCTCGTAGTTCTTTATGCTGAATCCAATCATAAAAATATATGATTTCGTTTAAATAAATAAGTATTATTTGCAGTTTTTAAGCGGTTTTATTGTTGATATTGAAAAACCACTTATTTATTTATAAAGTTCTTATCTACTGTAATGGATTTGGGAAGCATTGGGTTTTTAATAATCTCAGGATTGCTTATATCTACTGCCATCCTTATGGTCACTACTAAGAATCTTATACACTCCCTTCTTTACATGTTTATGTTTGTTATATCCGTAACAGCAATGATACTTTACTTGAATGCAGTTTTCCTTGGAATAGCGGAACTCATAATATACAATGGCGGGATAGTGCTTTTGCTTGCAATAGGGATAAGTTCAATGCCAGAAGGAACCGTTAAAAGGATAAACTCAAAGCTTGCTTTTTCTCTTCCAATAATAATACTGGCAGTAACTTCATTTCTACTGATTAAAATGCCTTCTACGCAGTACTCTTCTGCTTTGAACTATGCGGATTTTGGAGCATATCTCTTCCAAAATTATGCAGGTCTTCTTTTTGTGCTAGCATTCACTGCAATAGCAAGCATATTCTCAACGATATACATAATAAGTAGAGGTGAAAAGGCATGATACCCGAGAATTATTTTCTGCTGCTTACCAGCATACTGTTTGTCATAGGCATTTATGGTATACTTTCAAGAAGGGAAGGCATATCCATAATTATATCTTCTGAGATAATAGTCAATGCGGCCATAATAAATTTTGTATCCGCTGCTAATTTTTATTCAGCTTTAAATGGAATAAGCTATGCCCTTATAACGCTAATAATGATAGTATTTGAAACAGTTGTTTTCATAGCATTGATGGTGGTTTTTTCAAGGAAGACTGGTTCGCTTTCAATATCAAAATTAGGGAGGTACAAAGGCTGATATGCTGTATCTAATACTTCTTCCATTGTTAATTTCTGCAGTTATCATTCCATTATTGGGAGAAAGAAAAAATATAAGCTGGTTAATTTCGCTGTCTGCTGCAGTATTCTCATTTCTCCTTTCAATTTTCTTCTTTATTCTGTATTTCAATAAGAATATCATAGAAAGCTATACTTGGTTTTCCTTCAGCAATTTCTCCTTCTCCCTTTCCCTTATCGGAAACAACCTAACTCTTTTCATGACGTTACTGGTTTCATTCATATCAATCATGGTTTTAATGTTCGCAGGCGTTTACATGAAAAAAGAAAGGCATGCAAGGTTTTATGCAGAGATGTCATTTTTCATATTCTCCATGCTTGGTTTGGTTATGTCAAACAGTCTGCTTTTATTCTTTATATTTTGGGAATTTGTTGGCATAACATCTTATCTTCTTATAGGCTTTTGGTATGATAGAGCTGGTCCGGCCAATTCCAGCAAGAAAGCCCTTCTAATAACAAGAATTGGTGATCTTGCCTTTCTTGCGGCTTTAATTGTAGTCTTCTCTGCGCTTAAGACTTTTTCAATATCTTCTATTTTGGACTCCATTCACTCCATGCCTTTAATGGCATTGGCAATTGCAGGTTCTCTCTTTACAATTGCAGGACTTTCAAAGGCAGCGCAGTTTCCATTTTATACATGGTTGATAGATGCAATGGAAGGCCCTACACCAGTAAGTTCCCTTCTTCATTCTGCGACAATGGTTGCAGCCGGTGCATATCTCCTTGTAAGGCTTCTTCCTCTTATTTCTGCAGCAGGCCTTCTTAACTTGATAGTTGTAATAGGGTTCATTACTGCCTTTGCAGGTGCATTGCTTGGCTTAAAGGAAAGGCACTTCAAAAAGATACTAGCATATTCAACAATAGAAAGCCTTGCATTCATGTTCCTTGCAATAGGAACCTTAAATGCGGGAGGAGCGATCTTTTACCTGTTTACGCATGCCGTTTTCAAATCCATGCTTTTCTTCATAAGCGGCGGGCTTGCAATTATTTTCGGTACTTACGATGTATATGAGTTGAATAAGAAGAAATTAAGGGGAAATTGGTTCACTATCCCCGCATTAATAGGCTTTGCTTCGATCTCGGCCATACCTCCGTTTATGAGCTTCTTTGCGCATTCCGCAATTACGCATAATTTTAATGTATTTGAAAACATCGCCTTTGTTTTTGTTGCCTTCATTACAGCTCTTTTTTCTTTCAGGGCCTTTTTTGTGATATTTGGCAGCAAGACAAAAAAACCTCTTAAAAAGGAATTCAATCTTTTCTTCCCAATAATACTTCTCTCAATAATTTCCACAGTTGGCGGAGTTTTCCTTTACTTCTTCAATGGCATAATAAGCATTGTATATTCTTTCGATGTGTTTTCGTTTATAGCACTCGCGGCTTCTTTGTTGGGAGTCTTCGTTTCATATGAAATATTTTATCTTGGTAAAACACGGCAGTTAACCGAAAAAATGAAGAGTCTATCCGAAAAAATTGCAGGCTATGGCTATGAGAAGTTCATAATAGCAATTGGAAATTCGATTTCAACCTTTGGTTTTTATGTTGGAAAGTTTGATTTCATGTTTTCAAATGCAATGTCTAGAATTGCCGAATCAACCTTTATCCTGTCTTCAAAGACAAGGGAGATTGAAAACGGGGATGCATTCAGGTACATAACAGCAGTAGTTATAGGACTAGCTGCAATTCTCCTTTTAGCGGTGATTTTCATATGATAAATTTAATTTTTCTTCTATTAGTACCGGCGATAGGAATACTACTTTTAATATTAAAAAGATTCTACGACAAACTGCCTTCTCCTGAAATAATAGTGCTTTCAGTAATGGGAGTAAATGCATTATTATTTGCTCTCGGCCTTGTTTTCGGCTTTTCAGGCTTTAATGTAAACATAAATCCAAGCATAAGCTTCTCTTTTTCACTGCAAGAAAATTTCATAACTATCCCGTTCCTTCTGTTGGCAGTAACCGTACCTGTTGCAATACTTCTTTTTGCAGCCAAGGAAATAAAACAAAGCAAAAGCATTTTTTATCTCTTTTATCTTCTAGTGTATGTTTCTGTTGTGTCTGTTTTTGTTTCATCTAACCTAATAGTGTTCTTTATATTCTGGGAAGTCGCAGTTCTTTCTCTTTTCTTCATTACAGGATTGTGGGGTAATAGTGAAAAGGGTAAAAAAGCAGCAATGAAGTTTCTGGTATTCACACAATTTGGAAGCCTTACTCTTCTGGCAGTCTTCATACTTCTTTTCCTTTACACTGGGAGCTTCAACTTTTCCGTTGTTGCTTCTAGAATGTCATTTTTGCCTTCATACATAGAATATATCTCCTTTTTCCTGCTGTTAATAACAGTCATGATAAAAATGCCGATTTTTCCGCTCCATGGTTGGCTTCTTGACTCTTATTATTACTCACCTTCTTCAGGGACAATGCTGTTGTCTAGCATGCTATCAAAGCTCGGAGGATTTGCATTTATCCTTTTCGGCTTTGGACTTTTCAGAAACTTGCTTTTGGAGTTTAGGCTGCCGTTAATAGCTTTAGGAGTATTCACTGCAATCTACATTGCATTTACTGCTTCTGGACAGAAAGATCTGAAAAAGCTGCTTTCTTATTCAAGCATGTTCTACATGTCGTTGATTTTTATCGGTATCTCATCAGGCATTAACTTGGCAGTTGCGGGCTCAGTTTTGTTAATGGTAAGCCACGGCTTCATAATAACAATGCTGTTTGGAATTTCCTACATACTTCTTCAGAAGACGGGTACAAATGAGACTGAAAGAATGGGGGGATTAATGTCAAAGATGCCTTTGCTTTCCTTCTTTCTTATTTTTGGCATATTTGCAAGTCTTGGTGTTCCGGGATTATCGAACTTTCCCGGAGAATTCCTTATATTCATAGGCTCATATGGTGTTGCAGGCATATCTCTTTTTGCAATATTCGGGATAATGTTGTCTACGAATTATTATCTAAGGGTGATCAAGCAGGCTTTGTTCGGGCAGTTGAAAAAGACGTTTGCAAGCTTAACGGACCTGTCAAAAAAAGAGCTGCTTTTTATGGCATTCTTGTCTTTTTTTATTCTTTTGTTGGGGTTATTCCCTTCATTACTTTTAAACACCTTAGGGGGGCTATAAGATGGAATATCTAAATCCGCAGTACATTCTGTTTTCTGGCATATTGCTTCTTATACTTGTAGATTTTCTAAGGCGTAGCTTAAATAGCAACAAAAAGGTCTTTTTGCACTACATAACAGCAGTTTTCTTAGGTCTGGCGCTTGTTTTTGATGTCATCTATGGAAACATGAACATAAATCTCTTTTCAGAAGTGCAGTACTCCCAGTTTGTAACAGGTTTTATGCTATTTCTTTCCTTTTTTATATACCTCTTCATAATATCGGATAAAAACGAGCACAGCGTTGCAATAGACATTTCATATCTTTCTGCGGTTCTTGGTTCAACTCTAGTGGTTTTATCAAGCAACCTTCTTTCATTGTTTATTTCCATTGAGATACTCTCCATATCAACGTATGCTCTTGTTTACATGTACAAGTCAGGAAATGCGCTTGAAGGAGCCGTAAAATATCTTTCAACAGGAGTAATATCGATGGTGATTTTGATATTTGGTATCTCCCTTATATACGCAGGTTCAGGCACTCTCTCATTCTCTTCTTTGCATGTTATTTCCTATTTGCCGTTTATCGCAGGCGTTGCGATAGTAATAGCAGGGTTAGGCTTTAAATCAACCCTCATTCCATTTCATATGTGGGCTCCTGATACCTACGAAGCTTCAAAAAGCTCGGTTACGGCATTTATTTCGTCAGTATCCAAAGCTGCAGGCCTAATTGCAATGATAAGGGTATTCTTTTTCGCACTGCCAGTTTCTTCTCTGTTTGTGACTGCACTTTTCCTTTCAATAGCTCTTATAACTATCTTTATTAGTTCATTTCTTGCATCTGTTCAGGATAGAATAAAGAGAATACTTGCTTATTCAAGTATTTCACAGGCAGGCTTTGCATTCATAAGCATAGCAGTTCTTACTACAAAGGGGATAAATGCAGCAGTGTTTTACATATTTGCATTTGCAGTTGCAGATGCAATAGTCTTTCTTGCATATGATATGTTTGAAGGCAGAAAGGTAATTTACAAGAAGGAAAGCAGTTCAATGGCACAGGTCTCAAGAATAGGTGCAATAGCTTTCTTTATAGGGGTGCTATCTCTTGCGGGTTTTCCACCTACAATAGGGTTTTTTGGAAAGCTCCTTATCTTCTATGCTTTATTTAGCAGCGGATACTTTGCACTTGTCATACTTGCATTTTTCGCGCTTTTAGTCTCCACCTTTTATTATTTTAATATACTGTCGGAAATGCATGTCATTGACAGGATAACAAGAGATAAAAAACAATTGCCTGTTAAAAAAGAGCAGAGGGTAAAAGAGACTATACTAATAATACTTACATTAGCTTTGTTCATTGGCGTAATATTTGCGTAGCTTTTACGATCGTTACATATTAAGCAGGCTACAACTGCATAAGAGTATTAAATATGCTTAAAGGCTTATTTTTATATAAACTGTTATGAGTAACAGTTATTAACAGTTTTGAAGGCTATAATGGACATAGAAGACTTTAATATAGGGTTTAAAAAAGGTTCAAGGGCGATTTTTGTAGGGGAATATGCGGTTGTTGGTGATGTGCATCTCGGCTTTGAAGATGACATAAACAGCAGCGGATACAACATCTGGGAAAAAACTGATGAAATCACAGATCAGATAATAAAACTGGGTTCTAGAAAGCTTATTCTGTTGGGAGACATAAGAAAGGAATACACAGAGATAAAGCCGAAGGAAGGCGGCGCGCTGATAAAATTTTTTTCAAGGCTGTCAGATAATTTTGATGAAATAATACTGACAAAAGGTAATCATGACGGTGGGATAGAAAAGATAACCGGCAGATTCAGCAACATATCAGTTAAAAACGAATTCATATACAATAAGATAGCTTTTATGCATGGCCACGCTCTTCCATCTGTGGAAGTGGCAAAAGAAGCTGACACCTTATGCATCAGCCATATGCATCCCTCCTTTACCTTCAAAGATTCAAATGGGGTTTCATATAAAGAAGACTGCTTTTTCATTCTTAAGATAAAACTTCCGAAGGATAAGTATCCGGCATCTAAATTGAAGAAGGCAATAATAGTGCCGAAATTCAACCCATACATAGGAAGTTCTACCGAGATAAGCAATAGGGGGATAATGAAATACGCCGAAATAGCCGGTAGAATGACCCTTGATCTTGTGGTATTTTGAAAAGGAATGGTTATAAATTAAAAATCTTCTTATAAATACTATGAGTCCAGGAGAATTTTGGGTTTTCGTAGTAGGGATAATAGCTTTAGTTGCCCTTTTTCTTCTAAGCATCTTCATACCCAGTTTGTTCTACGCGTTTATTTTAATATTCATCGTATTGCTTGCGGTTATCTTCTTTATAACTTTTGTAAAGAAATATAGTCAATTCGAAAGAGGGATAATATTCAGACTTGGCAAGTTCAACCGCATAGCCGGCCCGGGCTGGGCCATTGTTGTTCCATTTTTTGAGGAGGAATACAAGAAGGTCGATGTTAGGGTAAAAATGATGGACATAACATCATCAGATATATTCACAGCCGATGACCTTAAAATTTCACTTGATGGCACTATATATTATCAGATTGTGGATCCTGAGAAGGCAACTTTACAGATAGATAACTATGGCCAGGGTTTATCCAATTTAGTTCAATCTGCAGTCAGGAATGCAATAGCATCTTTGACTATGAGGCAGGTTTTTGGAAGCCTTGACAGGTTAAATGATATACTTGCTGATGCAATAAGACACATGACCTGGAAGTGGGGTATAGATGTTCCTTCCGTGCAATTAAGATCAGTTTCGCCATCCAATGAGGTTATACAAGCCATGCAGCAGCCGGAAATAGCCGCTAATTTGTTACAGGCACAGAGGTTTAAAGCAGAGGCACAGAAGATAGTCATGGAAGCAATAGGAGAAGGCAGCAAAGCACTCGATGACCGTTCAATAGTATACCTTTATCTTCAGGCCCTTAAGCAGATAGGAGAGTCAAGCTCTTCCAAGATAGTACTTCCCATGCAGTTTATGCAAAGCGCAGGAAGCATGCTTGGAGGCATGGCAGGTCTTTCTACAACTGCACTTGCCTCTCTTGGTGGGCAGGAAAACGTTCAGAATGTTATAGACAAGATAAAGGAGAAGATATCTCAGTCTAATTCTTGATTTAAACTATCCAATATCTTGTAAATCTCCCGAATATCCTCTATCACAAAATCGGGTTTATTTTTAGAGATTTTTCGCTTTTCTTCATTGTATCTGTCAAAAAGCACCGTTTTCATGCCCGCTTCTTTTGCATTGTCAATGTCTACATCAGGAGTGTCTCCTATAAATATTATCTCATCTGTTTTAAGTTTCAGCATTGCAGCCGTTTTTTTAAATGCTTCTGGGTTGTGCTTGCTTTCCGGTATGTTATTGCCTGCAATTATCTTTATATCAAACTTTCCATTACGGTCAAATTTCTCTAGGGTTCTTTTTTTTAGGCCGGGATAGAATCCAGCGCCTGTTAGCAGACCTACCTTCAGGCCCATATTTTTAAGGCTGTCTATTGTTTCCTCAGCACCTTCTGTAAATTCCATTCTATTTATAAGGTGGCTCTCAAAAATCTCGGCGTATGCATCTATCTTTTCTGTATCAATGCTTAAGCCACTTTCTTCTGCAAAAAGTTCATAGAAAAGCCTTTTGTATCTTTTCATAGGATCAAGGCTGTCGAACTTTTTTTGGACTTTTTTAAGTATGCTGTTAAAGGTTTTTAAATCCATCATTTCGAAGTCTTCCCGAATCTTGTTCAAAACGGATTTGTTGGCATCGTCTACTGTTTTTGAAGAGTTTATTAACGTATTGTCGAAATCAAATATTACGCCCTTTATTTTCATATTATCAAATAAGCCTCCGACGGGTGCTGGCCCCGCGACCTTCTGCTTACAAGGCAGACGCTCTACCGCTGAGCTACGGAGGCTCAATCCAAGCACTGATAGTTTATTACATTGAAGTAAACTTATATATTTTATGTTTAACGTTTAATCTATTGTTAAGTATGGAAGAATACGAAGTTATAGAGCACCTTAAGTCGGGTTCAAAGGCCCCGGACAACAACTTTTTAATAGTCGCAATAAATTACAAAGAACCTACATACATAAAGTTTGAAAGCGATATGGACTTTAAAGTAGGAGACAAGATTAATGTAGAAAACAACGACGTATTTTTCAATCAAAAAAAGATAGGCCAGATAAAGGAAATAAAAAAAGCGGGAGACATAAAGATAGATACAAGGTACGACATAAAGTACACTGGCGGCTATTCAGTAGACGGCAAAAAAGTATATCTAGACGAACATTTTCCAAAGAACATAGTTGTTGATGGCAAGACTGTTGATACTGTGGAAAGCATTGACAGACACCATGAAGTTACAGAGAAATGGCTAATAGATGATGCATATGAATATGCGTATGCACATGAGATCGCAACTAAAATTGAAAGAGAATATGTAGAGTCCTTAGGTGTAAATTGGGATGATTACTGCAAGGAAGTTAATAAAAATTTGCACGAGGTTTACATGTCAAAGGCAGAAAAGACCCCTTCAGATTTAGACCTTGCTCCCTATTTCTATTCAAAGGATGAGAAGGCATTGAAGGAGATACGGGAAACTAAGCAGTAATTATTATCTTTTTATTGCGAATTAAAGAATTAATCCTGTAGTTTCATAATTTTTGTATGGAAGCGAAATTCATAGATGTGCATGCTCATATATCTGACAAGTCATTGGAAAATATAAGAGGTAAATTTTTGGATGAAATATCTGATTCTTATTTGATATTGAATGCAGGCGAGAACAAAAAGGACAGCGAAAGAATACTTGAAGATGGCGAAAAATACAAGTTTCTGCTTCCATGTATAGGCCTGCATCCAAACGAAATAGCTCACAATTCTTATCAAGCTGTACAAGCAGAGCTTGATTTCTTTTCAAGTAATATAAGTAAATTTTTCGCGGTATCTGAGGTGGGCTTGGATTATAAAGGCAAGGATATCTACCAGATGGAGCAGGAGAAAGAATTCTTTTACAAGATATTAGAGCTAGCAGAAAAAAATAAAAAGGTTTGCATAATCCACAGCAGAAAGGCCATAGAAGATGTTTTTGATGCAGTTTCAAGTTTCAGTGTAAAAGCAATAATACATAATTTTGAGGGCAACCTTAGAAACCTCAATAGAGCTCAAGATTTAGGAATAAGCATAAGTATCTCAACAGGATTCATGAAATTCAAGAAGGAAAATATAATAAAGAATGTGGATATTAGCAATATGTTTACAGAAACGGATTCGCCAGCATTAAGTCCTGATGATAAAATAAATACGCCTTTGAATATACCCAAACTATTAAATTATATATCTAGTATAAAAAAGATGGAAGCAGATGAGATAAAAGAAGTGGTTTACAAAAACTTTAGTAGGTTGTTTTATGATTGAGGGCACATTTCTTGGCACAAGTTCGGCATTTCCTACAGCAAAGAGGAATCACCCCTCTGTTTACCTAATGATCAATGGGGAAAGAATGCTATTTGACTGTGGAGAAGGCACTCAACGACAAATAAGGAAAGCAGGGTTAAGTCCCTCTGTAGACTACATTTTTATAACGCATTGGCATGGAGACCATTCCCTTGGGCTAGGGGGCATAATACAAAGTCTTAACATGATGAAAAGCAATAAGGAACTGCAGATATTTGGCCCTAGTGGCACAGAGCAGGGAATAAAAAACATATTAATGACATATAAATTCTATAACCAGCTAGCCATAAAAACAAAGTCAGTGAATGCGTTGACAGAAAAGACGATACTTGAAAGAGACAATTACAGTGTGTCGGCTATAAACGTAGAGCATTCTGTTAAATGTCTTGCTTACAAAATAAAGGAGAAAGATGTACGTAATATATTAGTTGAAAAGCTTGCTGCTAAAGGTATAAAGCCAGGAAAGTTTTTAAGCAAGCTTAAGGAAGGAAAAGATGTTGTTTATAATGGCATTAAACTAAAATACAAAGAACTTACTTACTTAAAGAAGGGAAAATCATTAGCATATGTTACTGATCTAAGGTATAGCCGCAAAGTAATTTCATTTATAAAAGGGGTTGACACATTGATAATAGAAAGCACATTCGGAGAAGAATTCCAGAAATCATATGATTTCTTCCATTTAAACATAAAAGAAGCAATGCTACTTGCAAAGAGTTCAGGTGCCAAGGATGTGTATTTTGTGCATACAAGCCAAAGATATGAAAATGACGATTCTATGGTTAAAAGCGCCACAGCCATCTACTCAAAAATGAAATGCAGCTTCAGATACTCTTTTCCTGATGACTTTGATAGATTTGCATTGTGAAGAGGATTAGCTACTTTTATAAAAAAGTATAATTTAACCGATAATTAGCAAATATTTATATTCTTATTTTTTATAGACTATATATGTTATTTAAACCATCTTCCAAATATTTAGAGTATAGCTCTAAATTATCTTCTTTAAGTAAAACCCAGCGTTCACAGTCAGCTCTAGAGTACATGATGACCTACGGCTGGGCTATCCTAATAATAGTCATAGTTGCAGTAATCCTGTATTCTATGGGTAT
>JAKAAG010000020.1 GCA_021797085.1 Nanobdellota archaeon | reverse complement strand
GCAACAATAAGAATAAACTTATATAGAAATAGCAAGAATATGGAGGTGCCTTGAAAGAATCCTTAACCTAAGGCGCTATACGTCTATTTAAAATAGAAGATAAAAACGAGCAGAGGAAAAAAATTTTCAAGTAATATGTAAAACAAAGATATAACTTAGAATTTAGCGTTTATTATATTAACAAACATTTTTGGGTCATCCGCTGATTTATTATAGTTGTAGTGAACTTTTGAATGGTATACCTTAAAGCCTGCATCCTTTAATTTTCTCTCTATATTTTTATAACCGTAGTGACACTCAACCATAATTTGATTAAATTTCCGTAATACCTCGTTATTTGCGTTTAAGATAATTTGGTATTCACAACCTTCGCAGTCCATTTTCAATACTCCTTTTTTAATATCATATTTTTTAACTATATCCTCTAAAGTAACTATCCGAATTCTTTTACCCGCATTAAAAATTTTTAGGTTACTTCCTTCTGTGTTAACAAAATCGGTCTTTATTGTCACAAATTTTCTTTTACCACCAACACCTTGATTCAGAAGCGCAACATTTTTCAATTTGTTTATTCTAACGTTTTTTTTTGCAAGATTAAAAGCATAAGGATATGGTTCAAATGCTATTACCTTTTTTGCTTTTTTAATCTTTGAGAAATACACTGCAGTATCTCCTATATTTGCCCCTATATCAACTACTTGCCTGTCTTTTGCATTTAGCCAATTATACTGTTCGTCTATAAAGTTTTCTTTTATGACATTCAGTTCAGAAATATCGTTTGTCTTGAATTTTACGCCATTTAAATTAACAATAAAACCATTTTTTATTCTTTCTACTTTAAAACCTCTTTTCTTAAAACCATTAATCGTTAGTAGGTCAAGTAAATCTTTCAATTTGTCATTAGAAAATTCAATTGATTCGCCATTCCTGAATCTAATCACACATTGCTTTTTAAGGCCTAATCTGACAAAATAATACTCCCAAAAATTCTTTAAGATTTTGATCCACCTTACAGCCCGTCTTATGGAATCTAATCTTATAAATCTATAAAAATTAATTCTTACTCTGTCAAAATTAGATATATTACTTTTCGTATTTTGCATTAATTTAGTAGTTCTAATTGATATTTAAACTTGTTGTGATGCTAAAAGCTTTATAATCTTTATTTATACTAAAAATTCAAACCAAAACTTATAAGATAGTGAAGAAAGGTTACTCTAAATATCTCTTTGTTATGACAAAGGTGTTTGGTAAATCTGCTATGAAATAGCCTTTTTCTTTTATCTTTTCCCTTAATATACCTGCCTCTCCAAATTGTTAACTAGATTAATCCTTTATTTATATGGATATAATATACAATGCTATTTTGGATTTAATTAAACAAGATTAATAACGCATAACTCTAAGAGACTGCTGATTTTATACCATAAAAACGCTGATAAAAAAACTAATAAACAGAAAGATAAAATTTTTCAAAGTAAATGTAAATTAAATGCATTAAATATGAAGCAGCCACTTCCATAAAGGAATAAACTTGATTCTCTTTCCTTTTATTTTTTCCTCTGCTTCATAGCCCCAGGTTATTACTGATAAATTGTTACAATGAAGCTGATTGGAAGCTTCTATAAGATTATTAATTTCCCTTGGCTCTATGGATGACCTACTGGAAGCATATGTAACTTGAATCAACTCTGTGATTCTGCTGCCATCTTTTAAAACGAAATCGACTTCTCTTTGTTGGTGGTCTTTCCAGTAAAATATATCATATCCATTCGTACCTATTTTTGATTTCCTTCTGAATAATTCAACTGCAACCGTATTTTCCATTAGAATGCCGTCTCTTTCGCTCGTAGTTGGGCTCATATAAACGGAAAGTCCGTTGTCTACAGAATAAATTTTTTTTGGTGCAAAAACCGCTTCCTTTAATTTAAAAGAAAACCTGTTCAACTTCAAAAATAAATAAGCCTCCTCCAAGTACCCGACCCATTTAGATATCGTTATCTTATGCTTAACTTCGGTTAATTTTATTATGGAAGAATAACTGAATTCTTTTGATATGTTTGATAGTAAAAACGACGCAATCTCTTTTAAATCCCCTTCATTTTTTATCTTATGGCGTTTTATTACGTCCTTTGTTATTATGTCATTGTAAATTGACTTTAGAAAACTCTCTCCAAACTTTAAAACTTCTGGAAAGCCCCCCTCAATTAGGTATCTATGCAGAGCAGAGTTTAATTTCGACATTTCTGCCGTAGTAAGAACTCCTGAGTATTTTATACCTTTGTATTCCAGGTATTCTTTAAAACTGAACGGAAAAAGAGTAAAGTCAAGATGCCTGCCGGTCAAAGAAGTGGCCAATTCTCCACTTAAAAGCATAGAGTTTGAGCCTGTAACTATTACTTTTTTAGTATCTCTCAGCCGGCTAACAAATTTTTCCCAGCCATAAACCTCTTGTATTTCGTCCAGCACTATATTTTCCAGATCGCTGCCATATAGCTCATAAAGTGCCTGCAAAACTCTGTTTAAATCTGATGCGTCAAGCTTTATCATCCTGTCATCGTCAAAATTTACATATCCAAATTTTTGATTTCTAAAAATTTCCTCCGAAAGTGTTGATTTTCCGCATCTTCTTATACCAAGTATTATAAATGCATTTGGATGAGAAAAAAGTTTTCTTATCTCAGAACTGTCTCTGTCTATTATTTTTTCCTTCTTAAATTTTTCTTCAAGTTGTGCTCTTTGGTCGACAATTATCTGCTTTAACCGCTCTACGTCCATTCTAAATAGTAAATTTGCTGAGATATAAAGCTTTCTATTATTAATATAAAACTATTTATAAAAGCTTTATATTATAAATTATATAAAAGCTGAAAATCCTAGTTTAATTTAAGATATTAACTAGCTAGATAAGATTACTCTAAATATCTCTTTGTTATGACAAAGGTGTTTGGTAAATCTGCAATGAAATAGCCTTTTTCGTTTATCTTTTCCCTTAATAAATCGGCTTCTGCAAACTTCTTTTCCTTCCTTTCCTTTTCACGTTCTTCCGCCAAATCTATTATCTCTTTCGGTATTTCATAGTCTACGTAAACCCCTAAGAATTCGTTCATTTTACTGATTGCATTTGAAAGATAGGAAAACTCCTTGTTGTCAACCTTTCCTTTCTTTGTCTTTTCGTCAGCTAGATCAAGCAGTGCAAAAAAGTTCTGCAATGCTTCATGCGTGTTTAAATCGTTGTTCACGGCTTCCTTGAATGCCTGCAGTTCGCTGTCAACTACCTTCTTAGTCTGTATCCTTGAATAGCTGTCCTCTGTTTCATCGTATTTCTCTGTTTTGTTGAATGCCTTAACGGATAAATCAATCTTTGCAAGCAGTTTCTCGTATTTTTTTAAATTTTCGAATGTGAAGTCCAGTTTATTCCTGTAGTTGCTGTCTATCACCATTAGCCTAAAAGACAATGGGTTGAAGCCCTGCTTTTCTAAGTCTCTTAAAGTGTAGAAGTTACCCAAAGACTTAGACATTTTCTGGCCGTTAACTAAAAGATGCTCTCCGTGCAGCCAGTAGTCAACAAATTTTTGCTTGCTGTAACTTTCACTTTGTGCTATCTCGTTCTCATGGTGCGGGAATATCAAGTCAACAGCTCCGCAGTGAACATCAATTGTTTTGCCCAGATACTTCATAGACATAGCTGAGCATTCAATATGCCAGCCGGGCCTTCCTTTCTTGAGCTTTCCTTCCCAGTAAACGTTTCCGTCGTTCTCATCCCAGTACTTCCATAATGCGAAATCAGACGCGTTTTCCTTATCGTATTCATCGTTCTTTATTCTAGAGTAACTGCCGTTTACCTTCATTCCAGAAAGCTTGCCGTAATCCTTGAACTTTGATACGTTGAAGTATATGCCGTCCTCTGCCTCGTATGCATACCCTTCTTTAAGCAGTTTAACGATTATTTTCTGCATTTCGTCTATGTTGTCCGTGGCATTGGTAAACTTTGTGTCCATCTCTATATTCAGCTTCTGCAAATCCTCCATAAAGTACTTGGTGTAAAGCTCGGTGTATTCCTTTAAAGAGACGTGGCTTTCCATTGATTTCCTTATCGTTTTGTCGTCTACATCTGTAATATTCATCACATGCTTCACCTTGTAATTGTTTAGCTTAAAAGCCCTTTTTACAAGGTCATAGAATATGAAAGTCCTTAGATTTCCGATATGCACATAATTGTAAACGGTTGGGCCGCAGGTGTATATTGTTACCAACCCCTCTTTCAACGGCTTGAAGTTCTCTACATTTCTGCTCAAAGTGTTATAAATCTTCATGAAGACTAATCTTTTTTAATAAATATAAACTATAATCTAGATAGTTAAACAAGGTAAGATTAAATAATCAAGACTTGTATTATTGTATTATGTTAGGAAAAAGCGGAAGGTATTTGGGTGGACTGCTCCTATTTCTAGGATTGCTGTTCTTCACCTTGATATTTGCAGGTTTTTCCTCCGGCTTTTTATCGCATTCATTTGCGCAGAATGCAGTGTCAAAGATAGTGAACTACACTGTGCAGCAGGATGAACTAAACAACGTGATATCAAGCACAAACACTAGTGGTTTGACTTCAACCGTTACTTCAAAACTTAATTCGCAGATATCCTACATAAACTGCGGGATGGGCTGCTTGGCTTCATCATTCCTAAAGGATTCCACGGGAATAAACTTGCCGTTGAACAACATAGACATATACCACTATGAGCTTATTTCTTTGGGGATAGCGATCCTAGGTATAGTATTGATATTCTTTTCTTACAAAAAAGAAAAGAGATTTACGGCAGTTGGAAAGAACATAATTTCAATGGCGATTATATCGATAGTAATATTCTACATTCCTTTGGCCTACATAATACCAATACTGCTTTCTTTCTCTGTTTCCACCTATTCTATAAAGATACCTACTACAATATTTTCTAGCTTTGCAGGCACTTTGCTGGTAATGGACATAGCAATTATAGTTGTAGGGGTTGTTTTAATGATAATAGCAAGCATACTTTCGAGAATAAGGAAAAACCCAGTACAGAGCACCGGAACCAAGCTTATAGTTACGCAAAAGTGATTTTTGATGATTAAAAGGAAGGGCTTTTCATACAGGCATAATCTGGCCTTTATCAGCTTAGTCGGCATTTTCCTCTCAATAACAAACGCTTTATGGGCTTTTCTGCTTTCCATAGCGGAAACAGAAAACAAGAACTTTGCGGTTGTCGCATTGTTTATGGCATTCGGCTTTTTGGTAATGCCTCTTGCAATACTTTTGCTAAAAAGGCAAAGATTCTACTTGAATTACTACGCAATTGCAACAGGGATAGTTTTTGGGGTGGCAAACGCCGTTTTGATGAGCATATTCAGTTATAAGGATTCTGCTATAATCTACTCATTGATTGCACCGACAATTATAGTGTTTGTGGTGATGGACATACTGATAAACAAGGCAAGGATCAAAAAGGGAAATGCCATTAAATTCCTTTTTGGTGGTATAATTGCAACAACTGGCTTTACGCTTTTAGCTTTCAATGGTTTAAACCTTTCATTGATAACCTTTTATGATGTGGTTGTGTCCGCTTTCTTGATAGTTGTTTATGGCATAGCCGGATTTTTGCTCACGCAGACGGGGCTGAAAAGCAAAGCAAGCTATTCAAGCATAACGACAATAGCTGTTTTTGAGATAATTGCCATAGCCGCCTTCCTCCCATCCTCAGGAGACCGCCTTTCATTAAACGGTTTGCCCCTTTCATTTATTGCCGGATTGATAGTTAGCACCGGCGTAATAGTCAGCTTTTTAGGTTATAACTCCCTGCAGAAGAGCATACATGCCATAGCCTATTCCTCCATAATGTACATTCTGTCTGAGATGGAGACCATCTTTCTGGTTGTTTTCTACAGCATCTTTGTCGGAAGATTGAGCATTTTTGTATTGTTCTCAATAATCCTTATTGTATCCGCAATATGGTACCTATCAAAAGAATCTGACACTGCCTTTTCCTAGTCAATTGCCTTGCTGTATAAAAGAAATAGATATTTAAGCTCTTCTATAATATGTAATTAATATTATCATAAATGATAATTTTAGATACATATATAAATAAGTAAAAACATAGGATTATATGAAAGCTGATGAATTGTTAGATCTGCTATCAAAGTCAAATTTAGCGATCTTTACCGAAAAAGACATTGAAAGATTTATTGGAAAAGGAAAAGGCTACACGGCTCTTTACTTGAATAGGCTTGTAAAAAGGGGAAAACTAGCAAGAATAGAGAGAGGAAAATACTGTTTGAAAGATGCAAATATTTTTGAAATAGCGGCAAATGTAGTGTATCCCTCTTATATAAGCATGCTGGCAGCATTTGAACTGCACGGGATAACAGAACAAAAACCGTTGACAATAGACATTGTAACAACAAAAAGGCACAGATCCCTTGAGTTTAACGGCTATAATTTACTTTTTCACACGATAAAGAGGAGATTTTTCTCCGGATTTTACAGGATAAACAACCAAAAAATAATGTGCGCAACGCCTGAAAAAGCTATAGCGGATTCAATCTACTTCAAAAACCCCAGTGAAAACTATATCTACGAAGCATTGGAAAATGGCTTAAAGAAGAGAATAATAGACATAAGAGCATTGCAAACATTCCTGAATACAATGGAATTAACCAAAAATAAACGGGAAACGGCAGAGCTGGAGGAAAGATTAAAGGACCTATATGTACACGCTAAATGAACTGAAGGATTACGCTAAATTGCTGGGTTTCAAAACTGCAGAGCAGGCCGAAAAAGACTACCTTCAGGAATTGCTACTTAAACTAATATACTCAAAAATAAGCGGAAAAACACTTGTATTTAGGGGAGGAACAGCACTTTCCAAGGTTTACTCTACAGGCAGGTTTTCAAGTGATTTAGACTTTGTATTAAATAATGCTAAAAAAACAGACATTGAAAAGGAGACGGACCAGGCAATAAAGCTTTTGTTAAATTTTTACGAAAGCCGATTTGAAAAGGAAACCTACAGGGACATGATTGGCTATGAGATTAAAATAAATGGGCCGCTTTACAATGAAAAAAATGAATCCAGCAAGCAAAGGATTTCTATAGATATAAACACCTATGAAAAGCCTATTTTGCCGCCATCGACCATTATAAGGTACCCAGTCTACCCGGACATTACTCCTTACACGCTTGTAATCAAACAGGTAGAAGAGCTTCTATTCGATAAACTGTTGGCTTTAGATGAAAGAAAAAAGACCGCTGCAAGGGATTTGTATGACACCTATGTCATTCTAAAAAAAGTGCCTTCTTTAGATCACAAAAAGCTTAATCTGCTGCTCAATCAAAAATCAAAAACATTGGCTTTTGAACAGATAAAGAAAAAGATTGAGCTTATCCAACCGGTATGGAATCAAGAAATATCGCAGTTGACCGGTAACTTCGTGGATTTCGAAACAGCAAAGAAATACACGGAATCCGCTTTGTCAACGCTTTTTCTATGATTCCATTGCAGCTGTCAAAAGAATCTGACACCGCCTTTTCCTAGTCAATTGCCTTCATTCTCGTAGTATTCCTTTAGAACTTCGTCTGCATCCTTTTCTGCTTCCTGTTCTATTATTTTTTGTTCTTCATCCATTTTAACCATATAAACAAGATATTATAAAAAGGTTTTGGAATCAAATAAGCGAAAAACAGTGCAGTTGTGAAATAGCTAAATTTAGTTAAAAGAAAACTTAATTTAATTGTTTACAACTTGGAGCCTTTTACTTCTGCAGATGCAGTTTCAAGTGACTTACCATTCAATTCTGGACCAAGTATAACTTCTGAGATTGCCCCTATAAACATTATAACCGCTGTTATTACGAAAGCTATTGTGACTGCCGTTAAAGTGTCACCGGCTGCTAGTATTATACCAAGGATTATTGGGCCTATTATCCCTCCCAACCTGCCTATTCCTATTGCAGTTCCAACGGCCGTGCTTCTAATTTCAGTAGGAAACATCTCTGAAATCTGAGGATACAAAACGCCTGCCGCTGCGTAAACCCAGAAGTAAAGGACTGCTAAAAGTATTATGAAAACCGCAAGGCTAATGTGCGCAACTATCAATCCTATTAGCAAGAACATAAATGCTGCTATACCGTAAGAAGCCGTTATGGTTTTTCTACGGCCTATCTTGTCTAAAGCAAATGACATTGCGATTATACCTATTACCCCTGCAAATGTTATGTATACAAGTGAAAGGCTAACACTAGAAGAGCTGTATTTGAAGAACTTTACAAGTATTACAGGAATGACGGAAAATGCTGCATAGTAAGGCCAAACCTCCGTTAAATTAAGGATTATTGCCAGTGTTATCCTCTTTGGATACTTTTTGAACAAAAGTCCGTATTTTGCTGAGAGTTTCTGAGAAGAAAAATTAAGCATTTCCGCGCTTACTGGAGGCAGTTTCTTGTGAGTCTTGGCTTGATAGTTCTTTTCAGCTTTGCTAACTATTGCTTCTGCTTCCTTTAGCCTGTTCTTTCTTATGAGGTACCTTACTGATTCTGGAAGCTTTAATCTTGCTATGAAAACTACTACTGCTAATACAACTGCAGAAGCGAAGGCGACTCTCCAGCCTATTGTTGAAGGGAGCAACGCTATTGCAAAGAATGCTACCAATGAAGCTGCAACAGTTCCTACATCAAATGCAGTTGCATTTCCGGAGGCCACTGCCAGCCCCCTCTTCTTAGGAGGAACGAACTCTGCCAATGCAGTATTCGCTACTGCAACTTCACCTTCCGCACCTATTGCAGTTATTATCCTACCAAGTACTAGTGAACCGTAGTTGAAGGAAAGTGCAACTATTACGCTGCCTATGATGACGATAGTAACCGTTATTATGAAAACTTTTTTTCCTTCCAATGTAATCTGCCATTGTACCCATTAAAAAGGAACCGATAAGCGCACCTACTAAGTACAATGGAGTCAATACCACTGCTTCAAACGTTGTAAGATTAAATTGCTTTTCCAGTGCCCCTAAAGTTGCACCGCCAAGTGAAATTGAGAATCCTTCAAGTATGACGCCGGCAAACAGGATTGCAAATATGTAAGTATGCCATGAATTCCAAGGTATCCTATCTAACCTTGCAGTTAAATTTGTTTTGATAGAACGAATATCCCCTTTTTCGTCGGTTTTCGTTGATCGCGGCATATTTAAATTATTTGTAATTATGATATTTAAAGTTTTCCCTGTAAAAATATTGAAAATTGACTATGCTGAAGGGATTACACAATGGGTAAGTAAAAACTTAAATTCCACCATATTTATTATAGGCTATGGAAAAGACAGAAATCGATAAGATAATGGGAGTGGTTGACCACACTTTGCTTAAGCCTTACGCGAAGGAAAAGGAGATTAAGAAGCTAATAGATGAAGCTGCGGCATTGAAAACTTACAGTGTGTGCATACACCCTTTGTTCGCAAAGGCAGCAAAAAGATACATAACAAAGAAAAACTATCCGCTTAAGATAGCAGTAACAGTTGATTTCCCAATGGGGGTTTTGACTACAAATGCAAGGGCAAAAATACTAAAGGCAGTGGCAAAGGATGTGAACGAGGTTGACTTTGTAATACAAATGGGCTATGTAAAATCAAAGAAATTCAATGCTGTTCAAAAAGACATTAATAAACTGGTTGAAATAGCACACCAGAACAACATTGTAATAAAATTCATAGTAGAAGATGCTTACACGACAAAAGAGGAGAAAGAAAAGCTTTATGAGATGGTGTGCAGCTCAAATGCAGACTTCATAAAGACAAGCACAGGTTTTGCCGAGCCAGAATATGCTTCTTCGATGGGCAACAAGGTGGGGGCAGACCCAGAAAATGTAA
Source organism: Nanobdellota archaeon (assembly GCA_021797085.1). Classification (GTDB taxonomy): domain Archaea; phylum Nanobdellota; class Nanobdellia; order Parvarchaeales; family Parvarchaeaceae; genus Parvarchaeum; species Parvarchaeum tengchongense. The sequence goes on along the minus strand of JAKAAG010000020.1, from coordinate 5,679 downwards.
AATTGATGGCAGAGACGATTAAAAGATTGAATTCAAAAACCGGCATAAAAGCAGCAGGCGGTATACATTCCTACCAGCAGGTTTTAGAGCTATTAAAAAGCTCTGAAAAGCAATTGGATCCAAAGGAATTCCGTTTGGGTATGAGCGGAACCAAAAAGCTTTACGAAGAGCTGGAAAAGCTAAAGACTAGTTGAAGCAAAGATGGAAATAAGCGGTGCTTTGTCTGAAGTGTTTGCTGCATTGGATGAAAGAAACAATGTAGACGAGCAGAGGACCATTGATTATATAGAGTTTCTGGTAAAAAACGGCGTAAAAGCATTATTCGTCGGAGGAATAGCCGCAGAAACGCTTTCCTTTTCCGATGAAGAAAGGGAAAGATGGCTAAAGGCGGTAAAATCAGCAGCGGGTAATGTACCTATAATATTCCAGCTCAAGCCTTCAAATATGGGGGAATTGAAAAGGCAGGTCGATTTAGCAGAAGAAAACGACGTTGCGGTTGTGTCTCTGAGCCAGCCTTATCCGATACCTTTGAGCAGCAATGAACTTGTGGATTACTTCAACAAAGCATGCAAGCTAACTTCCCTTCCAATAATGGTTTACAATGAACCGACGGTTGGAAAACCAATGGACCTGCAGACGCTGAACAGTATAGTAAAAAACAACGAGAATGTCAAGTTCTACAAGGACAGCACCCACAACATGATAGATTTGCATGGCTTAATCATGCAAAACCCCAGTATTAATGTGCTTGCAGGCAGTGATGGATTGATATTTGACATAATGAACGCTGGAGGTAAAGGCGTTGTTTCACTTGTTGTTAATCCATTTCCTGAACTCATAAATGCGGATGTAAAGGCATTGCAAGACAGGGAAATAGAAAAAGCATTGGAACTTCAAAACAAAATTCTTAAGGTAAGATCAATATTAAAGGAGGGGGGATTAACCGCTGGTTATAGATATGCGATGGAGCTTAGAGGTATAAACGTAGGAAAGGCCCCTTTCCCTTATTCAAACATAAACGAAGAAGCAAAATCAAAGATAAAGCAAAACCTTAAGGAACTTAACTTGCTCTAATCCACAAACAATGCAAATTTGTGCTTTTTTACTTCTTTTATTTTGAGTTAGAATAAAAAGAGGTGAGCGCGGGAGTCGAACCCGCCTACTTCGTTGACGGCTATGAAACGGAAATGCTAAGACAGCATTTGTCATTTGCAGACGAATACATAGCCGCTCTGTCAGCTCACCATTGACAGACTAACAATTTTAATCTCTAGCAGATTAATAACACTTTCTACCATGCCAGATATCCTGATTTTTAAGGTTTGATTTATCAATGCTTAATGCACGGTTAAACTTTAGTTTATCATGCAATTAAATCTAGATTTTATAAGTACAGGGCAATAATTAGAATGTATGGACCGGCCGTATACTGTAAAACTAATTTCCGCCAGCTTTAGCGAAAACAGCGGAAGCGGGGTGATAGAATATTCTGTCAGACTCGCAAAAGCGCTGGAAAATGAAAAAAGCATAAAAGTTTATAATTCGGCTGTAATAAAGGGCAATGTTTTTCTAACTCCAAAGAGGGTTTACAGATCATTAGACACCGCAAAAAAGATTAAGAATCCTGATTTATTGCACTACACCGACCCTGCAATGTTATTAAAGAATGCAATCTTTGCAGGGTATTTTCTACATAAATCAAAACTCATTGTAACTGTGCATGATTTGTACATGTTCAGGAGCATTGAGCCTAGGTCAAAGATAATTAAATCTAAAATTGCCATTATAAAGAGACCTTTCAGTCTAAAATCTTCTATAAAAAGATTTGTTAATTTGTATGGCCGGCCCATTTCCATAATAACTTTGGTGATTGGATTAAGATTTGCAGTAAAACATTCTGACAGGATCATATGCGTCAGTGAAAAAACTAGAGACTTGTTAGTAAATAAATTTGGGATAGACCGAAAAAAATGCGAAGTCATCTATCCTATTATAAGTAAAGAATTTAAGCCCATGAATGTGAAAAAGGGTAAAAAGATAATAATAGGCCACATAAGCAGCTACTTTCCGAACAAAAACGTTGGCGTTCTAATAGATGCATTTAAAGAACTTGTTGACAGCAATTTTGAATTGCATCTTTATGGTGGCGCACTTCCATTTAGAATAGACGATGACAAAAGGATAAAGTACTATGGATTCATTCCAACCAAAGACATACCAAAAGTAATGAATTCTTTTGACGTTTTCGTTTTCCCCTCGGCTTATGAAGGATTTGGTATGCCTGCAATAGAAGCTAAACGCTGCAAAATACCGGTTATAACCTACAAAAAGGGGGAATTGCCAGACATAGTGAAAAGAAACACTTTACAGTTCATGGATAAAAGAGACCTTGTAAATTTACTGAAAGGAAAGAAATGGAGTATTATTAACTTAGACAAAGCATACAACGATACAAGGAAGTGCGAACCTCAGTATGTAGCCAAACAAATTACAGAGCTGTACAAAGAAGTAATAAAAAACAAGAATGAATAAACGAATAAACAAGTAGTTATTTCGATTGCTGTTTTTTATTTCAAATACTAAGAGATGTTCTTTCCGATTGGAACTTCTTTGTCTGGAGAAAGCAAAACAACGCCGTTTTCAGTTTCGACGCCTAAAACAAGGACCTCTGAAATAAAATCTGCAATCTGCTTTGGTCTAAAGTTAACAACCGCTATTATATTCTTTCCCACTAAATCTTCCTTTCTGTACAACTTAGTGATCTGTGCGCTGCTTTTCTTTATCCCAATTTCTCCAAAATCTATTTTCAATTTATAAGCGGGTTTCTTTGCATTTGGAAAGTCCTCCGCGCTAATTATTTTACCGGTTCTAATGTCAACTTTCTTGAAATCCTGAAAATCTATGAATTCCATTTATTTCTTATTGTTTATCTTCAAAATTAAAGCTATCCTCTTCCTGAATATGTAAACCAAGAAGAAGAGAACGAATATCGCTGCAACGTAAACCCCTGCCTTTTCAAAGATATTTGCTATTGATTCCCAATTACTTGAAAGGTAATACCCTGTGTATACCAAAAAGCCGGACCAGAGAAGTATGCCTGCAGACGAGTAAACTAAAAACTTCTTTATGTCCATCTTGAAAGCGCCGCAGACTATGCCTGCTATGGAGCGGATTGCAGGTAACAGCTTTGTGAAGAAAGCGAAGTAATCCCCGTATTTCTTTATCCATTTTATGCCCTTTTCGTACTCCAAGTCCTTGAATCCAAGTTTTTTCGAGTATCTCATGAATATCTCTATACCAAGGAAATAACCCAGAAGAAAGCCGACTATACTCCCAAGTATTGAAGCAACTACTGCATCTGTAAACCCTAAGTAAGGATTGATTTTTCCTATCGCTATCAAAAAACCGGTAAATGGTAACACTACTTCGCTAGGTATTGGCAGTATAACCGATTCTAGAAACATCAATATAAAAATAGCTGAGTAGCTGTTGCTCTCTAAAAATGCGAGTATTTGATCCAAACCAAAAATCATTTTACACCTTTTTTATTAGTTCTCTTGGATCCTTTCCATCGACCTTTAAGCCAAGGCTTAGACATGAACCTAAAACTTCGTTTATAAGACCCTGTTCCGTCTTTGCTAATGAGTACTGTGAATGGTCTTTTGCTATTTTCTTGACTTTTTCAAACGATATGGATGCGGATTCCTTCCTGTCGCCGAAGCCCTTCTCAAGGCCTGCTTCCTTTATTAAAAGCTGCGAAACCGAAGGCATCAAAACGTTTAGCTCGTATTCTTTTGTTGCTTTGTCGATTTCTATCTCCACAGGCACTTTCATGCCGGCGAAATCCTTTGTCTTGTCGTTTATCTTCTTGACAACTTCTGGTGGTTTCAAGCCAAGCATTGTAAGCTGCGGCCCCAATGGTGGAGCTGGCGTTGCCTTTCCTCCTTCAACAACAATCTTTACTTTTGTTTTCATTTTTGGTCACTCTCGCTTTTTACTGTAGACACGTCTGATATTTTAATATTAACGTTTATAGGAACTGCTGACTCTAAAAACATTACGGTCAGCTCCTCCTTTTCCTTGTTCACTGCTTTAACGGTAGCAGTTTCTCCCTTAAACGGGCCTGAAAGGACCTTTACCACATCCCCTATGTTTATGTCTATCTTCTGCTTCTTCTTCTCTATTGTCTTCAATGCTTCCTCTTTTGACAGCTCCTTGTTCATTATGCCGCGGATGTGCTTTATGTTGTATATTAAATTTGAAACACTTTCCCTGGAATCGGCCTCTACTATCAGATAACCTTTCAATGAGTATGGCTTTATAATGGAGTATATACCTTTTACCCTTGCAAGCTGCGATTCCAGCCTGTCCAGGGCCTGCATCTCCCTTCCTATCGTAACTCTAATTATGAAGAAATGCGATTCTTCATTATTCTCAGTAGCTTCCATATGTTTTAAAGAATAGTATTCTAAGAATTTAACAGTATAAAAGCTTTATATCATGTCTTTATTAAGCCAAGAGTCGAAAATGCTTTGCCATCCATTAAAGCTATCTTCTTTAATCTTTGCAAACTTCATTATATCTTCTATCCAATTGCCTTTATTTGCATATAATATTTCAAATTTATATTCTAGACTCCTGGATATGTAATAAGATTTTATGGCCTTGGAAAATATTGGATATATTAAATCGCTGCCAATTAAATCCAGATTAGGTTCCTGTTTTTTAAGGGCTTCTTCATTTAGATAAGCCTTTTTAGTGAAATAAAGCACTGGTTCGTACTTTTTACCGTTACTTACAGAAATAAGCACGTAATAATCACTTAAATTGGAATACTTTAATTTCGAGTAAATTTCCATTTTATTAATTTTTATATCTCCGGAATTACTGCTTATTATGTTTTCTGAAATATGGCCATTTTCTATGATTTGCAGGTCTCCTGCTGGAATTTTAAGTATTGCATCAAGAATTTCATCCAGGCCATTCTTCTTTGTGCTGCCATCGACCATATTCAGATAAAGAAATTAACTTGTATTTAAAACTAGAATGCACAACGCAAATAATCGGAAAACGCTTAAATCTTGCTAATTGCTTTACCTAATAAATGACAAAAAAGCTGGAAAATATTATTGATCCTAGAAAATATAGAGAAATTGCAGAAAGAGACATTGAACTAGAGGGAATAAAAGAACTTTACGGTAAACCGGTTTCTTTTCTTGGAGTTAGTCCATTCCTTATGGGTTATGGCTTCTTCTTTAGAAAGACTTACTTGGTGCTGCCACATTTCAAGGAGAAGTTCAAATTGAAGGAAACGGAATATTCAAAGGATACATTGACAATAATGATAACAGGGGATAAAAAAGAGAAAATAGAACCGATGGATTACATGCATGACAATGGTGACGGCTCTTATGACTTTCCGCCTTTTATTACCATAAAAAATTTCAACTGCACTCTGTATATCTGTTCCTCGCGCTTTGAAAACAGCGAATACCTAGAAATAAGGAAAAACACAAAAAAAGTAAAGGTAGTTTTTGAAAAATAGGCTGCATATTTATAAGCAAAAAACAATAATAGATAGTATTATTTTGAGGGCTCGTAGCTCAACTAGGTCAGAGCATTCGGCTTTTAACCGAGTGGTTGCGGGTTCAAATCCCGTCGAGCCCATAAATGAATGGG